>JAGHBG010000069.1 GCA_021161105.1 Thermotogaceae bacterium
GAAATTTATAAAGGGGGCATAGAACAATGATAAAGTTTGATTTTTCAAGAGTTTTTCAGCCAAATATTCAAAAAGGACTAAAGGAAGATGAAATAAATGAAGTCAAGCCAAAAATTCAAGAAGCGATAGATGATATGAAGGAGAACACACCGGGTTTCTTGAGAATAATAAATGACCAGGAAATACTCGGGCAGGTGAAAGATCTGGAAGAGTGGTTATTCACCTTCAACGATTTTGTCGTTCTCGGAATCGGAGGATCAGCTCTTGGAAATATTGCTCTTCACAATGCTTTAAGACCCTTAAACTGGAATACACTGCCAAAAGAAGATAGAGGAGGATATTTAAGAGTATTCGTGGCTGACAATGTTGACCCTGACTTTGTATCATCAATTCTGCAGCAGGTTGATTTAAAACATACCGTGTTCAATGTTATCTCAAAATCAGGTTCAACTGCAGAAGCAATGGCTAATTACCTTGCAGCAAGAAATATTCTTGAATCAATGGGACTCGACCCAAAAAAACATCTTGTATTTACAACAGATCCGGAAAAAGGTGTTCTAAGAAAAATTGCAAACGAAGAAGGAATAAGGGTGCTTGACATACCGCAGGATGTTGGTGGAAGATTCTCTGTTTTGACCCAAGTCGGACTCTTTTCAGCAATGGCTGAAGGAATAGATATAGATAAACTGCACGAAGGCGCACAGGCAGCAAAAGATAGATGCTTAAATGAAGATATATGGAACAACCCTGCTGCCCTGATAGCTGCAATTCATTATCTTTTTTACAACAAGGGAAAAAACATATCAGTGATGATGCCGTATTCCAGCAGGCTCTATTACCTTGCTGACTGGTACCGCCAGTTATGGGCAGAAAGCCTGGGAAAGAAATATTCAAAAGATGGAAAAGTCGTAAATGTTGGTCAAACTCCTGTAAAGGCTCTTGGAACAACTGATCAGCATTCACAAATTCAGCTTTACAACGAAGGTCCAAATGATAAAGTTATAACCTTCATAAAAGTGGAAAACTTTGATAGAGATGTTCTTATCGGCAAGATTCACAATGAAGAAACATTAGAGTATCTCGGAGGAAGATACTTATCCGAGTTGATAAATGCAGAGTATGAAGGCACAAGATCAGCTCTGACAGAAAGTGGAAAACCAAATTTGAGTGTAGAATTTGACAGGATAGATGAATTCAATGTGGGATATTTCTTCGTGACCTATGAGTGTGCAACAGCAATTGCAGGATGGCTTTTTAACATAAATCCTTATGACCAGCCAGGAGTTGAACTTGGAAAAAAACTCACCTATGCGATTATGGGGAGAAAAGGCTACGAAGAGCTTGCAGAAACCCTGAAGGTCAAGAAAGAATTTGTGATATAAATTCATGCAAAAAATATGAAGCCATTTGAGGAGTGATCATGTAAGAGCCAAGATAATACTCAAGGGATTGAATCGGCGGAATATCTTCTGGAAGACGCATGTAATTTATATCGATTGTAAGATCCGGAATCACGCTGGCAAGAGAACAAAAAAACTTGGCAGCTTTTTTTATCATATTCTTATCTTTCTTTTGAACTATTGCATCCATCCTGAGAACTGCACTCCTCCCAATTTTTAGAAAAGTGCTTACTATATCGTTCTCATCAGAATAGCTCTTTATATATAACGGGCTCAAATCACCAACTTTCATGGAAAGAAGTTTCTCGCTTACTTCTTTCGGAAAATTGTATATGTTTTTTACCAGTCCCACAGGCCCTCTATCTTCAATAAAAGTTGGATTCTCCTTTGCTATGAATATTGGAGTGAAGCTTCCATCTTTCACAACTATCCCATTCTTTTCTAAAGCAAGCTTTCTTGAAAGCTCCATCTCAAGGGCTGCCATGTATTTTATAGAAGAACTTATAAGATCTGGGTTGTCAGTTTTTAAAACTTTTAGCTTTCCCAGTCCATCAATATGGATGGAGTCCTTTTCAAATTCCATGGAACCTGGAACGACCACTACAAATTCGTTTTTAACAGCGTCTTCTATGATTTCTAAACCTCCGCCGTCTTTCCAAGAGACTGCACCAACGACAATTTGAGATATCAAAACACGAGGTTGAAGAGGTGTATTAGAATAAAGAAGATGCTTTATCTTTCCATCAACAAAATAGATTTTTGTAGCATGTTCACCACCACATTCAACATTTGAATAAAATTTATAAGATGTATCCTCATTCGATAAAATTTGGAGCATGTCTTCAACTTCAACTTCCCTTCCTATGGAAACTGTAGACTTTATTAAATCCTCAAGCTTCATCCAAAAGCCACCTCACGCTCTCTTCAAACACCGCCAACTTCTCTTCTCCTCTCACAACAACATGAGGGTTTTTCTCAAGCACAAGCTTTTTAACTTTACCACTCATTCTTTCTTTCAAAAAGTCGGCAACTGTGTATGGAACTGTCATATCAGCTTTTGATGTAATTATCAACGCATTGGATTTTACAGGTGATAGTCTCTTTACTGCTAAAGCTTGGAGTTTAAAAAACTCCTTTGTAGGTTGTACCCAATCATATTTCCAGTATTCCTCCCAGAGTCTTAGCCTGACTGGATCATTTTTATCGGTGTCTGGCAATTCTGCGTTTTTCCTTTCTTCTCTCTTAATAAAAGGTGACAAGAAATACACTAAATACCTGTACTTTTGAGCAGAAATTCTATGAGCTGGTGCAAGCAAAATGATTTTTTCAGGGCTGTACAAAGAAGCCACTAAGGTTGTTAATAAACCTCCCATCGAAAGCCCACCAACATATACCTTATCGCACTTGCTTTTCATATCAGCATAAGAATCTATAGCTTTTCTGAGCCAATCTCTATAAGTAACTGTTAAAAAATCTTCACCACAAGTGGCATGACCCGGAAGCCGGGGAATGTAAACAGAAAAATTTGTTTTTTCATTTATGTACCTTCCATATTCTTCAAGTTCTCCCGGATAACCTGTAAATCCGTGAAAAAGAAGAAAACATACATTCCTGGAGCCTCTCAAAAAAACTTCCTCTGCACCTTTTATAACACTTGCGGGGAAAAGCTTCACTTTTTACCCTCCCTGATGATAAAACCAGACTTGATGAATCTCTATCACCCAAAGAAGTGCTGAGCACCAACACCATTTTATTGGATTGTTACAACATCAAATTAAAAAAGATTACATTAATTCATTGCGCAGTGTTTTCATCCCAAAGATCGTGGATCAAGTGCATCTCTCAGTGCATCACCAACAAAGTTGAATGAAAGCACTGTTACAAATATGAATATACCTGGTATCAAGAGCCAGGGGGCGTTCTGGAGTATGTACGTATCCTGAGCCTGTGCAAGCATCAATCCCCAGCTGGCATCCGGTTCTCTTATACCAAGACCCAAATAACTGAGTCCCGCCTCACCAAGTATGTATCCAGGAATTCTCAATGTAGCAGCGACAATCATAAAGCTCGTTGTATTCGGAAGCACATGCTTCCACAAAACTTTAAAGTCTGGAAGTCCAATAACTATCGCAGCTTCGACAAATTCTCTTTGTTTTATAGAAAGCACCATTCCCCTTATCACCCTGCTTGTTCCAGCCCATCCAATAAAGGAAAGTATAAGAACCAGGAGCATGTATATCTGAGTTGATGGTATGTCCATTGGAAGGAGCGCTCTCAAAAGTATCAAAAGGTAAAATCCAGGTATAGACATAACTATCTCTGCAACCCTCATCATTATTTCATCCACAACTCCACCGTAGTAACCAGATATACCTCCAAAAACAAGAGCAAGAGCGAAAGTAATTATCATTCCTATAAAACCTATGGACAAAGAAATTCTTGAAGCAAAAACAAGCCGCGACCAGACATCTCTTCCAAAAGCATCTCCACCAAATATATAAAGCTTTACATAATCAGCAGCTGGATCGCCTTTTGGAACTTCAACACCAAAAAGATGAAGCTTAGAAGGAATAAGCCATAGGAACTTTCCTTCCCATGTTTTAACAAAGAACTTAACATTGTATACCCTGTAGTCAAAGTCATCTACTTTTTTACCAGCTATGGTTAAATCAACGAGATTTTCTTTCTTTTTCCTTTCTATATAAACCGTTCCATTTTTCTCTGCAAAACTCATTTCTTTCATCAGATCATAGACACTTGAAAGATTTGAGAGATCTATCTTCACATTTAAATTCTTTTCAAGGCTTTCTATAAACTTTTCATCCTTTTGCATTATTATTTTCCTAAGCACAACACTCTTGATATTGAGAGCTTTAGCATTTCCCTTAGCTTCAACGATTTTTTTCTTCTCCACATCAGCACCTGGAATGCCCTCCAATAATTCGTCAATGGGCATTTCCATCTTGCTGTAAAATTCCTTTTCTATTACGAATCTGTCGATTTTTGTAACAACCCATAGATTTTCTATTTGATCATCCTTGTTGATTCCTTTATTTCTAAGATCATTGCCAATATCAGCAAATTCTGTTTTATTCAGTATAGCTTCTTTTGCAGTTGGAAAGTTCAAACTCCTGTAAACAACTCCTTTTTCAAGTGCTTCAGCATCTACACCGAATATCAAGTAATCCCTTTCAGCATACTTTTTGTAAACATATTCTTTTCCATCCTTAGTTTTAACATGTATGTCGTCCTCAATTACAAAGTACGGACGAACTTTTTCACCACCATGTATTTCTATTTTCCTTCCGTTTATCTCCACATACTTGCTACCAACCATGTATTCCTTTCCATCAAATACTATCTTTATTGGAAAAAGCATTTCAGCATAGAAATTTCTATCAGACTTGAACGGGTCTATATAACTCATAGTAGGAAGAATATAGGGTTTGTGTGACTCACCCTTATACTCCCATCTGATCTTAGTGGGAGCTATTAAGGAGTGATTTAAAGATTGATTATATGGATTATACGGAGAAATGAAATCAGCAAATATCGCCATAAGGTAAAGAATTATTAAAACAACGAGGCCTATTACCCCAAGAGTATGCTTTTTAAAAGCTCTCCATACAAGTTGCCCTCTAGTTAAATACGTTTCCTCAAATTCCACTTCTTCAATGTTCTGTTTTTTCTCTAAGTTTTTACCCGCCATTCTTTCACCTCTCATTCGAATCTAACTCTTGGATCAACGAGAGCGAGCAATACATCGGCAACGAGGTTGCCTAAAATTAACATTACAGCCGATATAACAGCACTTGCCATAACAACATAAATATCTTGCTGTATAAGGGCCTGGTAAACCAATCTCCCCATCCCCGGCCATGCAAAGATATTCTCTATAATTACCGAACCACCAAGCAAACTGGAAATGCTGTAACCAAGAAATGTTATCATTGGGTTTATTGCGTTCCTCATGGCGTGTTTGTATATAACCAGCTTCTCCGGAAGCCCTTTTGCTCTTGCAAATATCACATAATCTTCATTTAATACATCAAGAAGTGATCCTCTCATATACCTCATCAAACCTGCAAAACCTCCAAATCCCAGAGCAATTGTTGGAAGAACTAGATGCCATGATATATCCTTAAACTTCTCCCACGCCGTCATGTTACTATGTTCAATAGAAACCATCCCGGCTATTGGAAACCATCCCGTCTTTGCTGCCCAGTAAAGAAGAAGAAGCGCCAGGAAAAATCCAGGTATTGCTATACCACTGAAGGCGATAACTGTTAGCAACTTATCCCAGAAGGAGTACTTTTTTAAAGCAGAGAAAACTCCCAAAATTATACCTAAAACCCAGGAAACTATGAAAGATACGAAAGATAGAATTATCGTTGCAAACACTCTTTCCCATATCATTGAAGATACAGGCCTTCTGTAATAGAATGAGTATCCAAAATCACCTTTGATAAGGTTTTTGAGCCACAGTCCATATTGCACAAGCGGTGGCTTATCAAGTCCGTATTCTTTCGAAAGCGCCTGCAAAAATTCTGGAGATACCGAAGGATCCATTCTGTACTGGTCCAGAAAATCTCCAGGCGCAGCCCACATAATCATGAAAACCAGGAAAGATATAACAAAAAGCTCGGGTATAGCTATTATCAATCTCCTTGCAATGTATTTAAGCACCTGATATCACCCCTTGACATATTAAAAGGGAGGGAGTTACACCCTCCCTTTTCTAACCTGCAAAATTTTACATTATTCTTCTTTCCAGATCCAATCCATATTCCATGCAGTTATACCACCCAGACTTGTTGGATCCACATTGTGAAGTTTCTTGTTGTATGCGTAAAGGAAGAGCCGCTGTGTTGTGTAGATAAGTGGGATATGCTCAGATACAAGCTGCTGATACCTGCTGAACATTTCATAAACTTTATCATGATCAATGTAATTAACATTCTCTTTGAATATAGTATCAATTTCTTTTTCCCATTCTGGGAGATAAAAGTCATTAGGATCAACGAATTTTTTTACATCCGGGTGGTAATTCCAGAAGTGAAGCGCTCCTTTAATTTTCCATACATTGGCTCCACCCTGTGGTTCATCTCCACCTGTAAGTCCTATAATAATAGCCTCCCAGTCACCGGTAGCAACAAGTTTTTGAACAAGAGTATTGAAGTCAATTGGTGCAAATGTTACCTCCATTCCGAGCTTCTTAAGATTTTCAACAAGGATATTTCCTATACCTTCTCTTTCCTTGTTTCCTGCATTTGTTGTGAGTATGAACTTAACTATATTCCCTTCAGAGTCAACTAATTTTCCTTCTTCACTCCAGCTGAAGCCACCAAGCATAAGCATCATTCTCGCCATTTCAAGGTCATATGGATATTTCTTAAGGGCTGATTCATTGTACCATTCTTTCGCAGCTTTACTTATTGGTCCCCACTGCTCAATGGCAAGACCATTGTAAAGAGTATCAATAATCTTTTGCTTATCCAAAGCATAGGCAACTGCCTTCCTGAAGTATTCATTTCTGAACCATTTCCTTTTAACTGGATCCGGTGCATTCCAGTTAAATGTTACAAATTGAGTACCAAAGTTTGGTCCTCCAGTTCCAACTACCCAACCCTTTTCTTCTGCTTTATCCTTGAGTTCTTTGTACTCTGTTCCTCTTGGACCATAAGTGTCAATTTCTCCATTTTCAAAGGAAAGTTTCATAGCATTCATATCAGGAATTATCTTGAATATAACTTCATCAAGGTATGGAAGCTGTACTCCATTTTTGTCTTTCTTCCAATAATATGGATTCCTTTCAAGCCTTACATACTGCGCTGGAACATACTCAACTGGTATAAATGGCCCAAGTCCGACTATTTCATGGTTGTTTATAGCATCAACACCCCAGATTTCTTCGAATTTCTTGCCTTCTGCGAGGTATTTTTCAACCACATGTTTTGGCCAGATTGGAAGTCCACCCATGTATCTCCAGGCAAGCCTGTAAACCCTGTTGAAAACAACTCTTACAGTGTAGTCGTCAACTTTATAAGCTTTTGGCCAGTTGTCCTCAGCAAAGAGGTTCTGCATGTCGTTTGGAATGTCCTTGTTGAAGTATATGTCGTTTATAGTGTAAACAACATCATCTGCTGTGAATGGATGTCCATCACTCCACTTGACTCCCTTTCTAAGATACCATGTAAGAATCATCTTTCCATCTGCTGTTCTTTCCACTGTCCAGTTTTCCGCAAGAGCTGGATACCACAGACCGTTGTTATCCCTTTCCACCATGGATGCCATGAATCTGTTAATTATATCAGTAGAACTTGTCTCCTGGGCTACAATGTCGTTCAGAGTCTTGGGACCATTGAGAGTTCCAAGGATGAGTTTGCCTCCCCTCTTTCCAGTAGCATCAGCACCAAGGTACTTATCACTTGCAGCGTATGGTGGAAGAGCAAAAATAAGTGATGCTAATGCCAGAATTGCCAAAACAAACCAGAGTTTCCTCATAACCCCACCTCCTTCATGAATTTTCTTGCGGTAAGTAACAGAATACATAATGATTATCTTCTACCTTAACCACCGGTGGATATTCAACATCACATTTACCTGCTATCTTCCATGGACACCTTGGATGGAAGAAACATCCTGTTGGTCTGACTATGGGACTTGGAACTCCGCCCTGAAGGATTATCCTTTCTCTCTGCCTTTCTACCTTCGGATCCGGTATGGGAACAGCTGAAAGCAAAGCCTTCGTATATGGATGCACCGGATTGTCAAATATTTCGTCGGTATCCCCCATTTCCACTATCCTACCAAGATACATAACCGCCACTTCCTGGGAAATAAATCTAACAAGTCCCAAATCATGGGAAATGAAAAGATAAGTAAAACCATATTTCTTCTGAAGCTCTAAAAACAGATTTATTATCTGAGCCTGAACAGAAACATCAAGAGCAGATGTTGGTTCATCCAATATTATAATCTCCGGGTTTATAGATATAGCCCTCGCTATAGCAATTCTCTGTCTCTGACCTCCGGAAAACTGGTGAGGGTATCTATCAAGATGGTAGGTTTTTAGTCCTACATTTTTTAGCAACTCTGCAGCTATATCATAGGCTTCCTTCTTTTCTTTTACTATTCCATGAAAGAGTATTGGCTCAGTTATTATTTCTCCAACAGTCATTCTTGGATTAAGAGAATTCATGGGATCCTGAAAGACAATCTGAATCTTTTTTCTGAAGTTCAACCTTTTTTTCCTTATATTATTCAAATTCTTTTTAATATCTTCGTACATCCACTTTGAAAACTCTTTCTCTCCCATTTCTTCGTATTTTTTCAAAAGTTCTTCTTCATCTGCCGATAAACTTTCCACATCCTTTGAAGTTTTAAGTTTTTTAAATCTATTCACAAGGGTCTCTCTAATATAC
>JAGHBG010000028.1 GCA_021161105.1 Thermotogaceae bacterium
ATATACACGACGAATGCGATAGAGAGCTTAAATAGCATGTTTAGGAAGGTTACGAGAGGTAAGAAAGTATTTCCGAGTGATGAGTCATTGAGCAAGAGCCTGTATTTAGCGATAATAGGGATAGAGAAGAAATGGGCTGGGAAGAAGATGAAAGATTGGGGGATAATTTACGGACAATTAAAACAAATATTTGAAGGGAGGATTTAATTATGTCTAACTATGCTTTTACACAGTTGTTGGGAAAGTCCCTCCCATTATAATTTGTTTACACAATTTTTTGGATAAGTCTCGCCAATGACCTCGTTTTTTATCCCAAATTTAACACTTTTCGTTAACTTCCTCTTAGGGAATATCCCCTTTAGCCCCAGCTTTTTCATTAGCCTTCGAACTCGCTTTTCGTTTATCGACTTGCCTGTCTTTTTTCTCAATACCGCTGTTATTCTCCTGTATCCAAGTGTCGGATCTTTGCCGTATTCTTCCTCTATTATCCCCATCATCTGTATGTTTTCCTCACTCTCATCTTTTTTCTTGTAGTAAACACTGCTCCTCGGAATTTGCAATAACTCGCACGCTCTATTTATGCTTATACCACCTGCTGCTCTTTTGTTTTTGATTATCTCAAGTTTTTCTTCTTTGGTCAGTAGTTTTCTAGTATTTTTGATAAAAAATCTCTCTCTACCTCAAGCTTCCCTATCTTTTTGTACGCTTTGTCGGGCTCGCTTTTCAGTTTCTTGGTTATATCTTCTCTCTCGAATACAAGATGGATGTTTTCGAGAAATTCTTTCTTCCATGCCCTGACTTGTTGTGGATGCAGTCCATATTCTGATGCTATCTGTGATATAGTTTTGTCTGCTTTTGCAGCTTCAAGTGCTACTTTTGCCTTAAACTCCGATGTGTATTTCCTTTTCCTTCCCATGTATATGCTCCCCTTCCCCTTTTATGAATTTTATCACCTGTCCAATTTATGGGGAGTATCTCAATACTCTTGAAATCTGCTACCGCCAATCCAATGCTTCTCACTCATCTGATATTTCAATTTATTACTTTATTATCTGTAATGAAATAAGTTTTCTATACTTTTCGGAAGTGCTCGAAAGCTCATCGTGAGTTCCTTCTGCTGCTACCTTTCCATCATCCAGCAGGAATATCTTATCGCTGCTTTGTATTGTAGAAAGCCTGTGCGCAACGAATAAGATTATTTTTCCTTTTTCCCTCTCAGATATAAGTACCTTTTGAATATCTTTCTCCGTTTTCGAATCAACATTTGCAGTGAACTCATCCAGTACGAGAACATCCGGGTCTCCTACAAGAGCTCTTGCAAGAGCTAAAAGCTGTTTCTGTCCACCTGAGAGGTTAACCTCGCCGAGTACTGTATCAATTTTGTTGGGAAAGTTTTCCACAAATTTGCTTATTTCTGTTTCATTGATAATATTCTCAAAATCCTTCTCAGATATCCTTCTGCCCATCAGTATGTTTTCTTTTATGGTGCAGTACTTGAAAAACACCGGAGTTTGCTCCACAAAACCTATCTTTTTCCTGAGGTAAGTTGTTTTGTCTGTCCAGTCTTCGCCGTTAACGAGTATTTTCCCATCGGTTGGAGAATAAAGGCCTGTTAATATATTCAAAGTGGTGGTCTTGCCAACGCCGCTTTCTCCAACAAGAGCATGGATTTTCCCTTCTTCCAACTTCACATTTACACCTTTCAATATCTCTTTTCCTTCATACTCGAATTTGATATCTTTCAGCTCCAGCTTCTTTATTTTTGTACTATCAATGTTTTCTTCTGGAATGTTTTCTTCTTCATAATCAAAAATTTCCTTGATTCGAGCCGCGCTTCCATATGCACTCCTGTAGGTAACATTCGCCTTCATCAAAAGCTGTATTGGATTAGCCAGTGCCTGCATGTACGCCCAGAACGCTATTAATACACCTAAAGTCATCTTTCCGCTTATTATCTGATAACCTCCATACCAGAAAAGCGCCAGTGCGATTACCCCGAATATAGTATTTCCCAGAACCGCAACCAACTTTATTGTCTTCGTGAACGATTTCTTTGTTTGAATGTAATCCTCCTGGAACTTTTCAAAATGTCTGTTTATCCAGCTCAGTGGATATGTAATCTTCAGCATCTTGATGTTTTCCAGTATGTTCAATATGACATCTGATAAGGTTCCGAATTTTCTTCGCTCTTCATGGCTGAGCTTTTCAGATCTTGCGTTTAGAAACATTATCACAAACCAGAACGCCACCATAAGTGTGATGGGAAGAAATGTAAGCTTCCAGTTGAGAAAAAACATCACTGTTAATATACCGAAAATCTGCGTCAAAGACAGGAACATTATTGGAAAGAACTGAGAGGCCAGAGTTCCAACCAGCTCTATATCAGATATCAGTTTTGATACCTGCTCACCCGCCTTATTTTTCATGAAGTATTTAAAGCGAGATCTTATGAACTTATTGATTATTTCTCTCTGCAAATCCCTTTTTACATAAATAGCCGTAAATTCAAACCATACTTCTCCTAAATAGCTGAAAAATGTGGCAATTAGAAGAAGCCCCATCAACCCCAGTATGTAATTCAGCAGTATTCTGTAATCACCAGATGGTATAGCTTTATCTATAATTTGCTTGAACACAAGAGGAATGAGGATACCCCCACCAGCTTCAATTACCACTAAAATTGAAGTAACTATCTGCCGTTTCCAGTATCTTTTAAACAACATTCTTACAAACCGTTTTACACTTTCCTTTTCTTCCATTTCTATGCCCTCCTTTTTACTATTTCCAGGTAAAAAGCCCCAACTGAGGAGTACACTCTTGCAGCACAATCACCAATGATGGTAAAAATGACCGTTGCCTCAGCTTTAAAAACCCGTGAAAGATGTAGATTCACATCTGAAAAATTTTGAAGTTTCTTATAATAAATCTTGTTGTATGGATGATAAGCTGATGATCTTGTTACACCGCCACCATTAAACTTTGCAGTCTCATCAAATATCATAATAGAACTTCCTTTACAGTCTTTAGCATTTCAGTTACCTATTCTTATTACCTCTCCATTAAAAGGTTGTATCTCGTATTTGTCATCAAATTTATAATATTTTTGGTTATAAAGAATATCATTTCCATTTCCTTCGAATTTGTTTGCAACTATTTCTATTTGGCTTTTTCCGCTAACAAGCAACCCATTTAGATTTGTCTGAAATTTACTGAGCGCCACTGTAACATCACCATCTATGACCACCACGCCATACTCGTTATCATATATGTCACCCTGCAGTATTAAGACTCTTTTTGCTTCGGTTATAATGCCTCTTTTCATGTAAGAGGCTTCAAGCTCTTTTATTACAGCGATCCCTTGACCGCCCAGATAAATACCTCTGCCTGTATAACTTCCCTTCGTTCCGTGCACCTTTAGCTTATCTCCATATAACTCTCCACCTGAGAACATGATGCCTATCCCGGAATCCTTTATAGAAATATCCACATTTTCTAAACTGATTTTTGAATTAAAAGCTGCTATCCCAATATCTTCCTGCACTATTAACTTCACATTCTCTATGGATACATTTGCTTTTGTTATTTTAAAAACGGCTTCGGCTTTTTTGGAGCAGTACAGAATTACTCCTTCCTCTGCTCCCATTATTGTTAAGTCTTTGTTAAGAGAGGCGCAAGCATCGTACTTTCCCCTGTAAACGAACACTATGTCGCCATCTTTAGCTTGTTTTAACGCACCTGCCAGATCTTCTCCACTGTGCACGATTAAAGTATTACCGAAGAGCAGTGCTGTAATTGATAAGAAAAACAATATCAATGCAAGTCGCTTCATGTTTATCACTCCTTATCTTTGGTTACATAGATTGGTTACATGGGTATATAGTGATGGTTTCATATTTTGTACAATCTCTTCCTCCTGGAACCCAGCATCCGCCAGAGCAGCCAGCTTTACATATTAGAGATTCCCACCATTTATCTAACATATCGCAAAAATTGCAACAAGTGTTAAAGCAATTTGTATCAAGATATCCCGGTTTATCTTCCCATTCAACACATACTGCGATTGTTATTGGTTCGGTCAAGCTCTCATCACACATCCTTTGAATTATTTCATTTCCACCAATATTCAGTAAGCTCCTCACATGAACCTTATCACTGGGCATTGACATCAAGCAATTTGTGAGCATTAACATGACAATCCAGAAAAGAATTTTCGATCCCTTCATAATTTATCCTCCTTTCATAAATAAAATTTGTAAGTTTTGTGGAATAAGAGTCTGAAGATAGGGCATGAAAAGCGCGAATTTCTGCTTCGAATTTATCTCTCCTTTTTATCCCCCCTTTCCTTCAAGCAGTTTCCCACTCCCCGGCGCCGAGGATGACAATGGCTTTTGTTTTTCTTAAACTCCATCACTCAACCATCTGCACAACAGGAGTTGGCTCTGGACTGTCTGTGTGATC
>JAGHBG010000155.1 GCA_021161105.1 Thermotogaceae bacterium
CCAAAAGAAAGTTTTATACTTTCTATTCGTTTATTTAAAGATTCATTTCAACACTTTCATGTATATGGTAAGATATATATCAAGGAGATGTTCTGAATGAAAATATATCTTGATACATCGGTAATATCAGCACTATTCGATTACAGAAATCCAGAAAGACAAATGTTAACAAAAGAGTTCTTTAACTTTAGTGAACTACATGAACTTTTTGTGTCAGATTTGACAATCTTAGAAGTAGAGAAAACGCCAAATTCTGAGCTGAGAAACCAGATGATAAAATTCATGAAAGATTGGGAATTCGGCATACTGGAAGTTGATGAGAATGTTCATAAGCTTGCAATGGAATATGTAAAGTACGAAGCCGTGCCAGCTTCATATATGGAAGATGCTTATCATATAGCAGTGGCTACATTGAATAGCATGGATTACCTTGTTAGTTGGAACTTTCGGCATATAGTAAGAATGAAAACAAGAGCGGTGGTAAAAATGGTGAACAGCTTAAGAGATCTTAGGTATGTGGAAATAATTTCTCCTGCGGAATTACTTTGAGGGAGGTGAAGCTGTGAAAAGAAAGTTCAAAGAAGTCGAAAAAGAGTTTCCAGGTGATACTGCCCTTCAGCAAATCCATATAGCAAGAAAAATATTGCAAGAGGAAGCTAAAAAAAAGAAAATGGAGCTTTGGGAATATATAAAGTTTGCTCTTAAAGAGAAAGAAAACTATCTTAAAAGTAATTCTTTTGAAAAGAATCGATAAAGATTCTTAAGGACGAATTTTTGATAGAATCAAGCTCATCTGTTGTTTAAAATCTCCCTTGCTGCCAATTCATCAAGGCGGGTTTTGAATCTGATGCCTCTGTTTATCGGATTGTAAAAGAGTATCTCTCTGTCAACAAGATTTCTCATTTCCTTTAAAAATTCTTTGCTTTTTGGGAATTCCTTATTTATCACTGCTTTAAGTACTTTTAAAACTTCCTTTTCATTTTCTCCGCTCATTATCTTTTCACCAATATATAACAGTATTTTGGCATTGGCTTCTTTGTACAGCTCATCAACAACTTTTAACGGTTCTTTACCTTCAAGAACTTCCTCAAGAATCCAAGGGCCTCCCCCAGCCTTTTCCACGATTTCTTTCGCCTCTTTTTTGTCAATTCCTTCATTCACGAGGATGTTATACACCGTCTCATCATCAAAGAAATCAACAAGGTAATAGCGGGAGGTGTTTTTAAGTGTTGAATCGCTGTAAACCTCTTCTATGAAGAAAGTATCAGAGCTCATCACTATTACATGCGTCAGGTGAATAACTTTTGCGAGACGAACAAAGAAATTAAAGAATGCATCTACTACTTTTCTTTGTCCGTTTATGTAGATGTCTTTGAAGTCCTGTATCTCGTCAAATACTATCACCGGTGTCCCATATTTTTCTTTAATTTTCAAAATCTCTTCTTCAAGTAATACAAACGGGTCTTTCTCTTTCCTAAATACCTTTAATAGCTCTTCTGTTTTTATCGTTATGAACGCTAAGTTTATATCAAAGAGTTTTAAGAGTACTGAAGAATACCCTTTTGCACCAAGCAGTATAGAAAGTGCGTCTTCAATTTTTTCTATGGCGTATTGCCTTAGGTCATTCCAGATAAATTTCAACGGTTCGTCTTTGAGCTCTTTTGCTATATTCAGCACTAACGTGCTTTTCCCCGAAGATCTCGACCTATATACAAAAAGTATTGCATTTAGCTCTGATTCAATGTATCTTTTTAAGTCTTTGACTCCCTTTCTCTATTCCAGAATTTCATAATTGATTCCTCCTCCTTTATCTTGTTTCAATTTTAACATATAAAGCTTCCCTTTTTAGGTGATATAATTTATCAAAGTAAATAAAAAGCAGAAATAATTTTAAGGGGGTGATATTATGAAAATAACCTTTATTGGGCATGCCGCTGTTCTCATAGAGGGAAGTAAGAACATCGTTATAGATCCCTTTATTGAAGGAAACCCGGCAGCCAAAATAAAAGTAGAGGATCTTCCAAAGATAGATTACATAATTGTAACTCACGGTCATGGCGATCACATAGGAAACACAGTAGACATAGCTAAAAGAGATAAAAGTGTTGTTATCTCAAATTTTGAAATAAGCTTTTATTTGCAAAAAAAAGGAGTGGAAAATGTTCATCCCATGCATATTGGTGGAAGATCCGATCTTGAGGAAATTAAAATTAAACTAACGCCCGCGCTTCATGGAAGCGGAATAATAGAGGGAGACCAAATAATATACGGCGGGAACCCTGCAGGAGTAATTATAGAATTAGACCATAAAAAGATTTATCATGCAGGCGATACGGGCTTAACAAAAGATATGGAACTTTTAGAATATGAGGACATCGATGTAGCTTTTCTTCCAATTGGAGGAAACTATACAATGGATATAGAAGACGCTTTTATTGCAACAAAAATGATTTCACCAAAAATTGTTGTTCCAATCCACTACAACACATGGCCTGTTATAGCAGCTGACCCTGAAGTTTTCTGCAGGAAAGTTTGTGAAATCAAAAAAGCTGAATGCAAAATCCTAAAACCGGGTGATAGCCTTGAAATATGATATAAGACTTGGCGCGCACATGCCAATCGGTAAGGGGTTTCATGTTGTACCTATGGAAACTGTTGAAATTGGAGGGAATGCTTTCCAAATATTCCCCCACAACGCTCGTCAATGGAAGGCAAAACTTCCTGACAAAAAAGTAGTTGTGCAATTCAAAAGAAACATGAAAAAATACAACATAGATTTTGAAGCTGCACTGTGTCATAGTGGTTACCTTATAAACCTTGCTTCACCCAAAGAAGATACATGGAGGAAATCTGTAAATCTTTTGGAAACAGAAATTAAAATATGTGCGGCTCTTGGAATTAGATACCTTAACATGCATCCAGGCAGTCATGCTGGAAAGGGCATAGACAAAGGGATTGATCTTATAGTAAAAGGTCTGGATGAAGTCTTTAAAAGAACAGAAGACTTAGATGTCATGATCTTGTTAGAAAATGTAGCTCCCAAAGGTTCAGCAATTGGATACAACTACGATCAAATAAGACGGATAATAGAAGCATCAGCCCATTCTGAAAGATTGGGAACAACTTATGATACATGTCATGGTTTTGATGCGGGATACGATATAAGGACTCCCGATGGAGTCAGAAAACTTCTTGATGAAATAGATAAAGAAATAGGTCTTGAAAAGCTTAAATTTATTCATGTTAACGATAGCAAATACCCGCTTGGTGCTGCAAAAGACAGGCACGAAAGTATTGGACTTGGTCATATAGGCAGAGATGGTTTTAAAAATTTCTTTTCCTTTGAAGAAATAAGGAGAGTACCGTGGATTTTGGAAACACCAGGAAAAAATGAGGAGCATGCTCAGGATATAAAAAGAATCCTGGAAATCCTGGAGGAGATTTGATGGTTGAATTTAAAATTACGAAAGGTGGCATTCTTTTAACCATAAAAGATTATAAAAAATCCTCAGAAGTAGTCTCAGCTGTTGAGGAGAAATTGCAACAAATGAAGGATATGTACCTGAAAGGCGATAAGGTTTCTTTAAAGGTAGAAAACCACTATCGCCATGTTATGGATATACCCAGGATAATCAAAACGATACAAAACTTTGGGCTTGAGGTATCAAAAATAATCGTAGGTGAGGAAGAAGAAAGCACTGCTCTTCAAAGCATGAGTGTTGTAGAAGAAGAAACCGCAAAATCTGGAACAAAGGTGGTTAAAAGAAATGTAAGATCAGGTCAGGTTGTAGTTCACTCTGGTGATGTTGTGATTTTTGGTAACCTGCATGGTGGTGCAGAAGTGATGGCGGGAGGATCAGTCATAATATTTGGAAATGCAGAAGGAATTATCAGAGCAGGTTTAAACGAAGGATATTCAGTGGTTGTAGCAGCTCTACACTTGCACCCTTCCATACTCCAAATAGCCGATAAGACAGCTCGGATCAGTAAAATTTTAAAGAAACCTTCCGTAGCTCATATTAGAGCCGGAAGAATTGTTGTTGAAGAGTGGGACAAAGTTAAATTCAAGGAGGAATTCTGATGATTGAGACAAAAGAACTTCTTAAGAAACTCTCAGAGATAGATGCTCCATCTGGCATGGAGCATAACGCTCATGGTTTTTTAAAAGAAATTCTTGGCAGCGGCTTTGAAACTAATCTACGAGGATTTGTCCATGAAATCAAAGGCGAAGGAAAACTCAAAGTCGGTGTCTTTTGCCATCTTGATGAAATAGGACTCCTTGTTGCGAAAGAAAAGGGAGACGGATTTTTCTATCTTGAGACTGTTGGCGGAGTTGATCCGAAGATCCTTCCATCAACCAGAGTAAAAGTTTATACAAAAGGCGGAATAGTTCGAGGGGTAATTGGTATAATAGCTCCTCATTTAACCCCTTCAGAGAAGAAGGGTAAAGTGCAGGGATATGATGATATACTACTCGATGCTTCTATAGATGATTGGAAGAAAATAAGTATTGGAGATAGGGTGGTTCTGGATGTAAAACCATCGGAACTTGCAGATTTAATCACCGGGAAAGCTTTAGATAATCGTGCTGGATGTGCTGTTTTGATAAAAACCAAGGAGTTCTTAGAGAGTCTAAAGCACGAAGCTGATGTTTATCTTATCTTCTCCAGTATGGAAGAGATAGGAGGTCCTGGTGCGAGGAGCGTTGCTCATCAACTTGAACTTGATTATGCCCTTGTCACTGATGTTACCTTTGTAGAAAAAGTTGATGGACACAAAAAAATAAACATAGGAGATGGGCCAGCCATCGGTATAGGACCTTTCATAGATAAGAAGTTATTTGAACTTGCCAAAAAAGTTGCAGAAAAGCATGGAATAAAGTATCAAATAGAAGCTCTTCCAACGAGAACGGGAACCGACACAGATTCAATAAAAACTGCGTGGATAGGCATAAAAACGTTACTTGCATCTGTTCCAATAAAATACATGCACACTCCTGTTGAAGTTGTAAATCCAAAGGATGTCGAGGAAACCGCAAGACTTTTTGCCCATATAATTGCCCAATTCAGAGGTGATAAAAATGAATGAATATTTCAAATTATTAGAAGATCTCACAAATCTTAACGGTGGATCTGCTGATGAAGACAAAGTGAGAGATTATATAAAAGAAAAAATAGAAAGCAAAGTCGACAGGATATACATTGACAATATAGGAAATCTCATAGCTTTTAAAAAAGGAAGAAAAAGTGGGTTCAAACTTGGAATTTTGTCCCATATGGATGAAGTATCTTTCATGGTAACTGATGTAAACGAGGATGGCACATTATCCTTCAGACCTGTTGGAGGCATTGATCCAAGAGTTGTTATTGGAAAAAAGCTTTTAGTCGGAGAAAAAATTGGCGTTGTTGGATTTAAACCTATTCATCTTCAAAAAGACAAAATTGAAAAGGTAAATTACGATCAGCTCAAGATAGATATTGGTGCCAAAGACAAAAACGAAGTTAAGATAGAAATTGGAACCTACGTTTATTTCACAACAAAGTATGAAGAAACAGAAAACTATGCCACAGCAAAAGCTTTTGATGATAGAGCTGGTTGTGCTGTGAATTTAATAGCAGCTGTTGAAACCACTCCCATGTATGATACCTATTTCATATTCACCGTTGGTGAAGAAATTGGTCTTATGGGAGCTTCCGTGATAATGGAGCAACTTGACCTCGATGCTGCAATAATACTTGAAGGAACTACAGCAGGTGATCTGCCGGAATTAGAAAGCTACAAATGGGCTACACATCTTGGTGATGGGCCAGTTTTTACATTCTTTCACTCGGGATACGTCATTGATCAAAGAATGCTAAAAGCTTTTATCAAGACTGCAGAAAGATTAAACATAAAATACCAGATGAAAAGAAGAACTCCTGGTGGTACCGACGCAAGAAAAATAGCAACAACAGCTAAAGGTGCACCAGCTGGAGTTATATCGGTACCCTGCAGATACATACATTCACCTGTTTCTGTGATGAACAAAGAAGACTTTCTTAATACAATAAAGCTTGCTAAAGTACTCATAAGTGGTGAGGAAATCTTTAAAGAAATAAAGGGATAATGCAGAAAATTGTACGATATAAACGCTGCAAATATGAAGAACCAATCCTGTAATAAACTAATGTTCCGTAGCATATGATTA
>JAGHBG010000163.1 GCA_021161105.1 Thermotogaceae bacterium
GGATTAACTGGTATAAGATTGACGAAAACTCTAAGACCTTTAAGAACTTCAACAAGTTTTAAAGCATCCGCATCGTAATCGTTAAATTCTCTTATCATGATATATTCAATCGACACTCTATTTCCCGTTATCTCTTGATATTCTTTTGCGGCTTGTACAACCTCTTCTATTGGATACTTAATATTTATTGGAACTATCTTATCCCTTTTTGAATTATATGATGAATGTAAAGAAATTGCTAATCGTGATTTCATTCCATCTTTTGCATATAACACAATCTTATCGGGAATTCCAACAGTTGACACTGTTATATGTCTAACCCCAATATTGAGCATCTTTTTATTGTTCAAGATTTTGATACTTTTTATAACATTATTATAGTTCAAGAAAGGTTCCCCCATACCCATGTAAACCACATTACCTATTCTTACCTTCTCTTCTCTTTCCATATGAAGAATTTGAGCGACTATTTCAGAAACCGATAGATTTCTTACATAACCACTCAAACCCGTTGCGCAGAATTTACAGCCAATTGGGCACCCAACTTGCGTAGATATGCAGGCAGCAATTCTATTTTTGTAAAAGAGAAGTACTGATTCTACTGTATTTCCATCTGAAAGTTTCCACAAGAATTTTGTCGTTCTATCCTTCTTTGAAACCTGCTTGTCCAAAAGTTCGAACTTTTCTATAAAATAATTTTCATCCAGAATTTTTCTCTGTTCTTTGGAAAGGTTGGTCATATCAGAAAAGGTTGAAACCTTTTTGTTGTATATCCAGTCTGAGATTTGATCAGCTCTGTACTTTTCCCATCCTAACTTTTCTGTAACTTCCGTAACCAATTCGTCATAATCCAAATCCGTTATGGCTTTCATTTATCCACCTCCGCAGCTTCCATTATTATCTTTTATACCACATTGCAGAAAAAATTTCGATGCTTTTAAAGGTAGTGGCATAAGGATTATTTCAAATTTAAGGTACTTTATAATATACTTAATAATAAACTAAAAATGCGGTGCATCAACATTACTTTATATTATAGAAAATTTATAGGGGGGGAACTTATGAAAGTTGCTATAGTGTGTGATGATAAATTGGATGAACATAAAGAAGGGATGCTTGATGCTGTAAAAAATGCCCTTGAAAAGAAATTTGAAGTTGGAGTAGTCCCTTTTGATGAAAATTTCATGGAAAATATTAAAAACTATGATATCGCATTTAACATGGCAACTTCAGGTGGGAAAGATGGAAGACAACTTCATGTTCCAGCGGTTTTAGACTTGCTTGGAATTCCATACACAGCTGCTCCGGCCCTTTCTCACGCTTTATGTATAGACAAAGGTGTCACTAAATCAGTTCTTTTATCTCATGGTATAAATACAGCAAGATTTTTTGTGGTTTATCCTGGGGAAGATGTACCAGAGCATGACCTTAATTTTCCTTTAATAGCTAAACCCTTAAGGGAAGGTAGCTCGAAAGGTTTAAAAAAAGAATCAGTATGTTATAACAACAGAGAGCTTGGGAATATGGTTAAATGGATTCACGAAAGTTTTCATGAAGGAGCACTTGTGGAAGAATTCATAGACGGAACAGAAGTTACAGTGGGACTTTTGGAAAGGGGTGGAAGTGTTAAGGTTCTACCATTACTTGAGATAGATTTTTCAGAGCTTCCCGAAGGGGTAGAAAAATTTTACTCAGATAAAGTGAAAAATCACGGTTACGACAGGTATATAAATTACATAATTCCGGCAAGACTTGACAAAGGTATGTATAAAAAAATAGAAGAAGCTGCAAAGAGAGCTTTTAAGGTCTTAGGGCTTAGAGATTATGCTCGTATGGATATAAGGATAAAAGATAGGAATTATTACATTCTCGATGTTAATTCCTTACCTCTCCTTGTTCCAGGGTATTCTGATATCACAAAGATGGCAGAAGCGGCTGGGATGAAGTATGATGATCTGATTTTGGCTATAATGAATTCAGCCATTAAAAGATACAATCTAAAAGGATGAAAGAGGGTGAAATTGTGTATGATCTTGCTATAAAGAATGGGCTTGTGTATATAAAAGGGGAATTTGTAAGAGCTAATTTATATGTGAAAGAAGGTAAAATTGCTGCCATAACAAAGGATTCTTTTGAGGCTAAAGAGGTATACAATGCAGGTGGCAAATGGGTTCTTCCGGGTTTTATTGATCCGCATGTCCATTTTAAATTAAAGGTGGCAAATTGGACTTCAGTGGATGACTTCTACCATGGAAGCATAAGTGCAGCATTTGGTGGCATAACAACGATAATTGATTTTATCGATCCAGCTTCGGGTGTTCAGGAGATAAAAGAGTTTTTTAAAAGAAGACTTGAAGATGCAAAAGATAGTGTGATAGATTACGCTTTTCACTCAACTATAGCCAACCCTAAGGATCCTGCAGAGGAAGTTGCGAAGGCAAGCAAGAATCTTGGTATGGCAAGTATAAAGCTTTTCACTACTTACTCAAACACAGATAGGAGAACTTACGATAGGTACATAGATGACCTCTTGGCTCTTTCAAGAAATATGGGTTTTGTTGTGGTTGTTCATGCAGAAAACGATGAGATAATTAAAAAATATGAAGGGGTTAATGTTCTTCCAAAGGATCATTCAAGAACCAGACCAACAATAGCGGAGCTTTCAGAAGTTGCTAAGCTTGCGCAAATGAGCGTTTACAGGAATGGCCAGCTCTATATAGTTCATGTATCCAGTGGTATAACAGCCAAAGAAGTTTTCAAGAGATTTTCCGACGCTCTCTTTGAAAACATAATCCTTGAAAGCTGTCCTCATTACTTCTGGCTTGACGATACTTTTTTTGAAGGAGACGATGGTAAGCTGTTTTTGATGACTCCTCCTTTGAGATCACTGTATGAAAGAGATCTTTTAAGAGAAAATTTTGACGCTATATACACAATTGGAACCGATCATTGTTCTTTCACGAAGGAATTGAAAAATTCTGGAGAGTACACAACAGAAATTCCTCAAGGAATTGGAGGAGTTGAATTTTCATTCGTTCTTATGTATACGCTTTTTGGAGAAGAAGTTATAGATAGGTTTACGGAAAATGTTGCAAGAGTTTATGGCCTTTATCCAAAAAAAGGAGTGATTGAAGTAGGTAGCGATGCTGATGTGGTTGTGTTTGATCCAGAAATTGAATGGACAATAAATAATCATCATTCTGTGAGCGATTACAATGTCTATAAAGGGATCAAAGTAAGAGGAAAGATTTTGAGCACAGTATCTAAGGGTAAATTTCTTGTAAAAGATGGAAGGTTTTTGGGAGAAAGGGGTTGGGGTAAATATTTGGAAAGAAAGGAAATATACTGGTAGGAAACAATGCGTAAAATAGAAACAAATGAAACGGTTTTAAACTGGATAGACGCTCCTAATATGGAGCGTCTTTTGTTATTAAAGAATGCTGCATTTTTGTCGATTTACTGTATGGATAACAATATAGGAGGTGTCCGTTATGATTGATAAGATCAAAGGTGTTGGAGGTCCTGATCCTTTAAAAGGAGTTTACGATAAAAAAGTAGAAAAATATAAGGGAAAGTCGAAAGTAGAAAGGGAAAGTTTGGAGCTTTCCGGTAAAGGTTTTTTGGAATCAGTCCTTGAAAAGTCTGAAGAAATACCAGAGGTTCGACAGGAACTTGTTGAACAGCTTAAAAAGGCGATAGAAAGTGGAAATTATGTTGTGGATGTAAAGAATATAGTAAAGAGGATGTTAGGGGGCGAATAATTTGTTAAAAGAGTTAATTGATGTAATGCAGAAAGAGAAGGAGCTTTTCGAAGAGTTGATAAATATTATAAAAGAGCAAAAAGTTGTGATGATAGAAAGGGATACCGAAAAAATGACCAGCTTATCTGATAAGATGGAGGAGGTTCTTTTTGAGATAGATAGAATGGACAATGAAAGGCATGAGCTTTTTAATAAATACAAACAAAAACTTGGCCTCGATGAAGCAACCAGTTTTGATGAGCTATTAAACTGTATTGAAGGGGAAGAAAGAGAAAATTTCATCAATTCAACTACGGATTTTTTGCTTACTTTGAATGAACTTGCGGCTGAGCTTCAGGGTATGAGGGAGATGATGGAGTTTGAGAAATCCTATTTTGATTTTGTTACATCATTACTGTCTGACAATGAAAATAAAGGTATATATAAAAGCGATGGAAGTAACTATTCACAGCCGAATAAGAAAGTGTTTGATGTGAGGTGGTAGATGTGAGGATAACTGACTTGATGATAAGGAGTAATATACTTTATGATGTACAGTCTACATTGAGAAGGATAGATAAGTATCACAGGGAGCTGTCGAGTGGTAAAAAAGTTCAATATCCTAGCGATGATGCGGTTGTCGCAACAAGAGTTTCTGGTACTGAGAGTAAGTTGAGGGAGCTCGAACAATACAAAAGAAATGCTACACATGTTGAGAATATAATGGAATCTTATGATTCCATATCTCAGGAAGTTTCCGCTATATATCAGAGAGTAAGGGAGCTATTAGTAAGGGCTTCCAATGGCACAATGAGTGAAGATGATAGAAAGGCAATAGCTGAGGAACTTAAAGAAATAATGGACCACTTTGCTAACATAGCAAACACGCAGGTGGGTGGAGAATATATCTTCGGTGGAGTAAGAACGGATGTTCCGCCTGTTCAGCAGGAAGATGATGAATGGAGAATAGTTCTTCCGCCGGAATCTGCCAAAAAGAGGAGCATTCAGATATTTGGTATGAACGTGGAATACGGTTTGACAGTGTATGATATTTTCAAAGCACGAAATGGGAAGAATGTTTTTGAAATGTTGAAAAATGCTGTAGATGCTTTAGAGAGAAATGATGGAAATTATATTAGGAACATATCTCTTAAAGATGTAGATTATCTTGAAAAGAATGCCATGGAAAACTTTGCAAGAGTGGGAGCTGTTTCAAGAAGTTTAAAACTTGTAAATAAAAGAATAGAGGATCTCAACTTCTTCCATACTGAATACCTCTCAAAGGAGGCTGATGCTGACCTCACAGAAGTTGTCACAAAACTCTCAATGCAAAACGCTGTTCTTCAGGCTGCTTTAAAATCAGGAGCTATGGTACTGCAAAAAACCTTGGTAGATTTTGTTTAACGGAGGGGATAGAATATGGTGTACAGAACAAAATTTGGTGAGATTGAAATAAGTGATAACGATATACTTGATTTTGACATGGGACTGCCGGGTTTTGAGAATTTGAAGAAATTTGCTGTTATTTCTCAAGGAACTGAGCCTATAATGTGGCTGGTTTCCCTTGAAGATGAAAAAATAGCTCTTCCTGTTATTGATCCGTGGATAGTTAGAGTTGACTATGATGTGAAAATCCCAAAAGAAGCCGTGGAATTTCTTGAACTGGAAAGTGAAGAGGACGTAAAAATCTGGTCTGTTCTTGTTGTACCGAAAGACAGCCCCGAAAACATGACGATAAATCTTCTTGCTCCTATAGTGGTGAATAAGAAAACAAAAAAGGCAATGCAAGTTATTCTGGAAACAGAGGAGTACGATATAAGACATAGTGTGAGAGAAGAGATAGAGAGAAGCAGGAAAGTCCTGGAAAGCCTTCAAGAAGGTGCTTTAAAGGAAGAAGAGGTTGTGAAACAAAAGGGGGCTTAAAATATGGCAGATTTAACGCTCTTTGCGCTTTTGAATACATCACTCCTCGGAGTTTACACGCATAAATTGGCCATGGATGTTACGGCACACAATGTATCTAATGCTAACACTAAGGGATATTCGCGCCAGCGTCCTGCAATTGAAGCTATGCCCCCTATACCATTGACTACCCTCGCTCAGCCTTCTATGCCTCTTCAGATTGGCACGGGTTCAAGGGTTAAAAGCATAGAGAGAGTTAGAGACCAATTTTTAGATATTCAGTTCAGACAGGTTAACAACAGGTACAACTTTTGGGATACTGTGCTTTCTAATCTACACTTTTTAGAGCAGCTTTTTTCTGAGCCTGGAGAAAATGGGATAAGGTCATTGTATGATATGTTCTGGTCTGGAATGGAAGATGTTATAACTGATCCTACCAATGTTGCAGCTAAACAGGAACTTGTTTCAAGGGCAAACGTCCTTATAAACAATATGAAAGATCTTTATGGAAGAATAGGGCAGCTCAGAGATGACATAAATATCGAAATAAAGGAAAGAGTAGACTCGATAAACTTGTTGCTTGAGCAGATTGCCGCACTTAACAGTAAAATAAGAATAGGGACAGCTTTAGGTTCTCCGCCAAATGATCTTATGGATAAAAGGGATCTACTCTTAGATAAATTGTCAGAACTTGTTGATGTGCACTATCATGTGGCAAAGGATGGTCAGGTTTATCTCAGAATTGGCGACCAGGTTGTTGTGAATGGAGGGACATATAATAAATTAAGAGTATTGCAACGGCCTTATGGTAAGGGATATTACGAAATATTTATAGCAAATTCAAAACTCAATTTGTATGATGGGAAATTAAAAGCTCTATTAGATTTGAGAGATAACACACTTGTAAAATACATGAAAAGGCTGGATGAGTTTGTTCTGTTTTTAACTGACAAAGTGAACTTGATTCATAGAGAAGGCTTCACAGCAAACGGTGTTACAGATCTCAATTTCTTTGTTCCGATTACTGCGACAGGTGAAGATCCTGCCATATTCAGATTAATGGGTTCAAGGAAAATGGTTGGAGGTCCTATAGGGTATGTAACAGGTCTACATGGGATTGACGATACTACCATAGAATCAACTCCTTTCCTTTCTAATGGAAAGCTTGTTTTTTTCTATGATAACGCTGGAACTTATGGCTTTGATGAAAAAGATATAACTTCTGGTAGCACCATAGGTGATTATGAGGGAACGATTCTTTCTGTAGCCTCAACATCAATCGAACTTAATGTAGGTAACAAAAGGCTTTATCTTCAAGGAAGCGATGATCTTACAAAGGGCCAGATAATAGATGTAACGGGAACTGTTTTAAGAACCATGGGACTTTCTACAAAAACCAATGATTTTCTTGTTATATCAGAAGATGATGTGACAAATGCACAGGGAAAAACATACACACTTACGTTCTCTTATACTGACGAAAATGGAAACTCATATACAGAAAATTTTAATGTTGATTTAACTGCATCTGCAGATCTTTCTACAATAAGAAATGCGATAAATTCAAATTCTCAAGCTCTTCAAGCTCATATTTATTCTGATCCAAACACAGGCAAGAATTTTTTAATGATAGTTCCGACATATAATGTGAAATTTGATATAAATGCTGTTGATATACAGGATCCTCAGGGACTTTTCACAGCAGTAAATGCACAGATAAAACCCTTCGTAGTTCTTGATTATAAACCAACAGTCGAAAATATAACTGGTTACTCAGACAAATTCACTATTTACTTTGGGTCCACTCCGATTGAAATTGACCCAAGAATTGACACCCTTGAAGATATAGCAAAGAAAATCAATGAGTCAAATGTAGGAGTTCTGGCTGACGTAACACCACATGGCAGGCTGGTTTTAAGAGCTGGAAGGATGTATGACTTTGACTTAAGAAATGTTCAAGTTAAAGGTCCAAAACAATTCTTTGAAGAGATGGGTATAATAGAAAAGGATGCAACAGATGATTGGTTAACAGATTATGCTTTAATAGACGCTACAGATAGTTATGATGATATAAGGAATCGTCTTGATAAGTCAGAGTTTCTAACTTTTGACAGGAACTATTCTGGGGAGCCTTTCCGCATAGTGAATCAATTTTCTTTATCTTCTACGATTGCTTACAGTCCCGAAAATATTGCTACTGATGAAGGTTATGTTGTGGAAAATCCCAGCTGGGATTCAGCAATTATAAAACCAACTGGCAGATCAAATACTGAGATTATGAAAAGGCTTTCTCAAATAAGGTTTGAAAGGCTGCTTGATGATGGAAAGGTGTTGATGGGTGAATTCTTTGGTGCAGTTGTGGCGGAAATGGGAGTTGAAGGAGAACTTGCGAACAAGATGAAAGTTAACAATGAGTTATTAAGAAAGGAGATTGACAATGCACGGGAACAAGTAAAAGGCGTATCTCTTGATGAAGAGATGGCCAACATGATAAAGTATCAACATGCTTTCAATGCATCTGCAAGAGTCATATCTGCCGTTGATGAAATGATCGGCAGAGTTATAGACAGATTGGGAGTGGTGGGAAGATAGTAGTTATAGATAATTATATTTTTTACCTTGCCATGTATTCCTTTTTTCGAGTTCTTTTTCAATCAGGTTTACTACTTGGGTTTTTGATAAACCCCAATTTCCAAATATGGTTCCTTCATGGGGTGGGTCTGCAGCAAGACGGTGGATAACAATGGAAGGAGAGAGATATTCAAGAAAAGTAATGACTCTATCGATGTAGTCTTCAAGGGTTCCCATTTTTACTTTTCCTTTTTCATACATTTTTGCAAGTGGCGTGTTTTTTACAATATAAAGTGAATGTATTTTTACGCCATCGATTCCAAGAGCTGATATTATTTTTGCAGTTTCTACAACGTCCTCTATATCATCCCATGGCAGATTTACTATAACATGGGTTACTACTGCAAAATTTCTTTTTTTAGCTCTTATTGTAGCATCTATGAACTCAGCTAATGTATGGCCGCGATTTAGGATTTTCAGTGTTTTGTAATTTGCGGTTTGAAGTCCAAGTTCTAAATGGACTTCAACTTTCTTTCTGAACTCTTCTAAAAGGTCTAATACTTCTTCAGGTAGAACATCTGGACGTGTTGATATATCAAGGCCTATTATTTCGTCGTCTGCGAGAGCCTGTGAATATTTTTCTCTCAGGATTTCAACGGGTGCGTAGGTATTGGAAAAGGCCTGAAAATAAGCAAAGAATTTTACATTTTTAAATTTCCTTTTATAAATTTCCTTCCATTTAAAAACCTGCTCTTTTATAGACAAATTTCTGAATGCAGCAAAGCCGCTGCCTGTGGCATCGCAGAATATACACCCACCCTTTCCTTTTGTCCCATCTCTGTTAGGACAGGTGAAGCCAGCGAATATGGGGATTCTTTGAATTCTTACTCCGTATCTTTCTTTGAAGTATCTACTCAGTTTTCTGTATCTTTCCATCTTTTTTCTCCTCTTTTTCCGTTATGTCTTTTATATAGAGCAAAGCAGCTGCTAAAGATAGCATGTACCCCCAGTTTCCGTATTTTTGTGCAAATATTGCGCCTATTGCCCAACCCGTGAAAAACCAGAAAGGCAGAGAGGATATGTATTTTTTCTTTTTGATGGAAAGAAGAGGTGTAAAAAGGATAGCCAGCGAGAGCTGAAAAAGTCCAGGTGTTCCAATGCCTTTTAAACTGCCAAGAACTAAAACAGCCGTGGCGAAGATAAGAGTTAAGAAATTAAGTGATGAGGCTTTTTTGCTGCCCTCTTTGAAAAAAAATGGGATTGTTCCTGCTGCCATGAATGTAGCTATATATATCCAGCTCTTTATTTTAAATATGTAAAGAAAGGCTATGATTAGTATCAAAACAGCAGCTCTTAAAAGCACATTATTTCCTCCTTTTAGTTTTTCGCTTTAGCTATTACAAACACATTTAGAACCAGATTTGATGTAAAATTCTTTACACCTTCAAAAATTCTAATAATTCACAGGTAATATGTTTTTTAGCTTAATGAATTTCTCAACACTCTAAGCCAGTTCTTGTATGCTATCTTTTCTGCAAGATCATTTCCAAAAGCTTCAACAAGAGCTTCTCCTATTTTATGGATATCATCAGCACCATCGAAACCGTCAGGATACTTTGGCAGGCCATCGGCATCGCTTCCAAGTCCAACTGCATCTTCGCCCATAATTTTAACCATGTACTCAAGATTTTTAACAATGTCTCTTATTGAGGCGTTATCAGAACAGGTAAGAAATTTTACAGAGTAATTAACTCCCATTATTCCTCCCCTTTTTGCAATTTCTTGCATGAACTCATCAGGGAGGTTTCTTTCTATATCACAAAAATGGCGAGGATTTGAATGAGTGGCAACTATGGTTCCGTTAAATTTTTTGAATACATCTTTTACGCCTTCATCGTTTAGGTGGCTGATGTCAAGGATCCAGCCAAGCTCTTCCATAATTTTTAAAGCTTCTTCTCCTACTGGGGTTATTCCTCTTCCAGTGGTGGGTTTTCCAAATAAACTACCATCAGCAAATGAATTTATTCTGCTCCATACCAAGGACGCCATCCTGACGCCAAGATCATGAAATACATAGAGAAGCTCGGGATAGCCGTCAATCGGGAGAAGACCTTCAAGAGCAAGCATTATCGAGAACTCCCCATTGTCTTCCGGAACGTCATCTTTTGAAAGAATTTTAGGATATTTTAACTTTCTAAAAAGCTGTGCTTGTCTTAATGCGGATTTTGTCGAAAGGCTATCGCTTGATGTGTATATAGCGTATATCTGCATTATATAGCCGTTTCTTTTAAGTTTTTCCGGTGAAGATGCAAGCTTTTCCCAGTCCTTTTCTGGAAGATCTATGGCTCTATTTAAAAAATCACTATGTCCATCAGCGTATCTCATACTCCCTCCTCCTTTTTGTATAGTATAGCAAGTTTTGGTGACGTCAATTAAACGAAACAAAAGCATAAATGTGCGCTTAGATAAAAAATCAAATATTGAAAGGTAACCACTAAATTTCACAAGATTTTTAAAGGCAAGATTTATAAGCGCTGTCAAAAATTTTAAAGCCTCGCAGTTGCGGGACCAACTTTTATTCTTTTAAATCGGTTTTCTTGTATGATATAGGAATGTACTGAACAGATGGCCTCCTTTGCTCCGTTTGTTTGTAGAGTTCCATGAGAGCGTATATCTCCTCAGGCATGTTTGTGGAAACATTAAGTCCAATTTCCTTAGCCATTTCGACAGTTATTGGATAATCATGAGTCCAGTATCCTTTTGTCAGTTTATCAGATATTTCTTCTGCCTTTTCTTCGCCATATTTATCGAGCAATAAATTTTTAACGAAGTCCTTGACTTGTCTAATGGCTTTTTCGGCCACATCTGCCATTATCAATGTTTGATCGTCGACTTCGTTTATGTCTTTCTTTTCTACAGCTTTTAAGATAGAAGCGGCAGGGAGTTGGCCGAGCTGCGGATCAAGAGGACCTAAAACAGCGTTTTCATCCATTACTATTTCATCAGCTGACAGAGCTATCAGCGTACCACCAGACATAGCATAGTGTGGCACAAAGACGGTAACCTTGCCTTTGTGTTTTTTTAATGCTCTTGCTATCTGTTCTGCAGCAAGGACAAGTCCACCAGGAGTGTGGATGATGAAATCTATAGGCATATCGTCTGGAGTCATTTTTATAGCTCTAAGCACCTCTTCAGAATCTTCTATATCTATGAATTTTCTCATTGCAAAACCAAAAAGATTCATCGACTCTTGCCTGTGGATAAGCGTTATTACTCTGCTTCCTCTTTTTTTCTCTATGCTCCTGATAACAGCTTCTCTGGAATTTCTAAGTGCGTTTGTTTTCAGAGCAGGATAGAACATACTCAATATGAGAATCATCCAGAAAAGCTGAAATATAAAAGTCATAGCATCCATTTATACCACCTCCTGAAATATTTATTTTTTTAGCTTTTGGGTATTATATTATAACCTGAGAGTTTCAAATGTAGGTCATTACATCTTTATGAGTTCTTATGGAAGATAGAATTTATAATACTTTTCTACCAATCTTTGTTATTGAATATGCTTTCATGACCAGCCCCAGCATTATTCCAAAAATAACGGTGGAACTGCCCCCATAGCTAATAAATGGAAGTGGTATTCCAGTTACCGGCATGGCACCAATGCACATAAGCATGTTTTCAAAAACATGAAAGAAGAGCGTTGAAGAGACTCCGATTATTATGAGTTTCCAGTACTCGTCCTCGACTTTTTCATACATTTTGTACATTCTAACCATTATAGCAGTGTATAGGGATATCAAAAAAGCTATTCCTAAAAAACCAAGTTCTTCGCCAATTACAGCGACTACAAAGTCAGAATAGTCAACCGGGACGAACCCAAAAAGGTTTGCAGGTCCTTTCATATAACCTCGTCCCAGTAGACCACCAGATGCTATAGCACTTTTTGACCTTATTACGTTATACGCAGCATCTCTTTGATGAGCTTGTGGATTAAAGAAAGCTTTAATTCTGTCTTTTTGGTAGTCTTTTAAACCGAACATGTAAAATATGGGAAGAGCTATTAAGAATATTAAGATAATTGCTAATATATACCTGAATTTAACTTTTGATGCTATAGCTATAGATAACCATATAAAGCATACAAGGACACTTGTTCCAAGATCAGGTTCCAGGAATATTAGACTTACAGGAAGAGCTGTTATGAGCAACGAAAGTATGAAGTTCTTTAATGAAGGTTTTTCAAAGAAAAGAGGGAGAAGAATTATTAATGATAATTTTGATAATTCTGATGGTTGAAAGTTAAAGTATCTAAATGTAATCCATCTTCTGGATCCACCAACTGTGGGTGCTTTTATCAGAACATAAATTAACAGAATTATTGATATGATATATAAAACAATGGCGAAATCTCTTATCAGGTTCTTCTTCAGAAATATGACTGATATTAAAAAAAACAAAGCAAGCGCGTCCCATAGCACTTGCTTAATCGGGTAGTTCTCATAACCCTCAGTTCTTGTTACAGCACTCTTAAGGACAAATATGCCGAAAATTATTAAAATCAATACAAGTATCGGCAGTATTACTTCGTATCTTTTGTTTTCTTTTATCATATTTGCATTCGCATAATCTCTCTATATGCTTCAACTATTCTGTTCCTAACTTCAACAGTAAGTTTTAAAGCAACGGAGGCTTTTTCAGCCTCTATTATAACTTCATGTATATTGCTTATCTTCCCGGCTGCAAAATCGTCAGACATCTTTTCTGCATTTTTTTGCAGATTATTTACTTTATCAAGAGCCTCTTTTAGGACTTTTGAAAAATCCTGACTTTCTTTGTTTTTGCTGCTTTTTGACAATCCACTGGGTGGCGTTATTCCTCCAACACCTCTTATTTTATCTATCATTATGCACCCCTCCCTATACCAAGGGCACTGTTTATCATTGATTTTACCGTATTGAAGGCCGTAACATTAGCTTCATATGCTCTTTGCGCATTTATCAGATCCACCATTTCTTTTAATACATTCACATTAGGCATTTTAACATATCCATCTTTATCTGCATCGGGGTGAGTTGGATCGTAGACAAGCTTATATGATGGATCCTGTACTATTTTTACAACCCTAACTCCTGCGAGTTTATTGCCATTCAGGCCTCTTTTTATATATTCCGCAAATACAGGTATCTTTTTCTTGTATGGTCCGCCTTCCGGGGTTCTTGTTGTTTCTGCGTTTGCAATATTATCAGAAATCACATCGATTCTCAATCTGTTTGCAGTCATTCCGCTGGCGCTTATGTTCATTATATCAAATTCCATATCATCTCACCCCTCGAAGAACGGTATTGTATCTGTCTATATTCATACTCATAAGTCTTGTTAGAACCTGATATTTTAATCCGTTTTTTACCATCTCAACCACTTCCACATCGACATCAACATTGTTTCCATCATTTCTGTAGCTTGTCGACATATCTCTCATAACAGTAGGTTTCACTGGAGTTTGGTAAAGCTTGATATGTTTTGGGTTTGTTGTATTAAGTTTTACATTTTTCTCGTTCATAACTTTCTGGAGGATGGATTCAAACACAACATAGCGCCTTTTGTAGCCCGGCGTTTCCGCATTAGCCAGATTTTGAGCGTGTATTTCCTGTCTTAACATCGATACGTCCATAGCAGCTTTAAGAGTATAAAAATTGCTATTGAAAATTCCCATATCCATCCCTCCAATGGAATTATTCCATAGGAAGTAATGATTTTCCTAAAATGTGAGATAATATTGGTTGGAAGGAGGGTGATAGGTTGTGGAAAAGTTTTTGAATGATATTCTGAACATTTTGAACGAGATGGAAGCGATTGATCCTATAATTCTCGATATGTCAAAAACTCCTATTCCGACGGAGTATTTCATAATAATTACGGCGAATTCCGCTGTTCATATGAAAAGTTTAAGAGAAAAGTTGGTGAGATATATTAAAAATTCGGAACTTCCACTTATTTATTACGACAAAGGTGAAGGGCATGATTGGCTTTTAATTGATGCTGGCGATGTAGTTATACATATATTTACCCGGGAAGGAAGGGAATTTTATGATTTGGAAGGTTTATGGATTGATGCAAAAAGGATTGATACGGTAAAGAGGTGATGCAATGGAAATAAGCATAGCAGTTTTTAAAAGATCATAATATTATAACAGTCATTTTTATCTGGCTTTTTAAATTCTGTTTATTGCTTTTCTTTATGATGTCAAAAAGA
>JAGHBG010000229.1 GCA_021161105.1 Thermotogaceae bacterium
AATTATAACTGCTTCTGGACACAAAATATTAACAAGACTGACAACGGCATGGGAAAGATTTCCATTCAACTCTCTTAAAATCTTCATTGCTATTGAGTCTTCCTTCTGCGCTAAATCCAGGACTTCATTTATTGACAAACTTTTCCCCGTTTCACTCTCATAAGCTTTCTTTAATAAAACTACACTTGTTTTGCTTTCAATGTTTGGACAACTTTCATTCAGAGAAGAAGGATTATAGCCAACCCCTCCCGCAATTTTAAATGGTCCTCTGTAAATTTCTCCATCTATAATCATTGAAGCTTGAAGGCTCCTATCTGCCATTACGAAAACAAAATTGTCATAATCTTTTCCCACTCCATACCACTTTTCTCCAAGGGCAGCAGCATTGGCAATGTTATCTATCCAAACTGGAATTTTAAATCTTTTCTCAAGAACTGATTTTAATCGCAAAATAGAAATATTCTTTTTTGCATTGACAAATCTAGATACTCCAACTCCTATACCAAAAATCCTATCCTTATCCACATTCGAAGTTTTAACAATATCGTTCATAATTTTCAAAAGTGCTTCTATAATATGATCCATGCTGTCATTTTCATCAATTTCTATAGAACTGTAACCCATCTCATTGGCTTCGATATCAAAAATCCCTACCTGCATCTCTTCTTCTGTAATCACAACTCCCATAACAAGGAAGGCACCACTTTTAAATTTCAAAAGGCTTTTTCTTCTGCCATAAGATCCTGATTTCTTTCCAACCTCTTCTACCAGGCCTAAAGCTTCGAATTCCTTTATTATGTTAGTAACCGTAGCCCGTGTTAACCCGGTAATGTCAGCTATTTCAGCACGAGATATTGGAGAATTGAAATGCAACACCTCCAAAACCACTTTTCTGTTCACTCCTTTAATTTCTTGAGAGTTCCATGCCTTTTTCATAACATCACCCCCTTCAAATTTTTGCAAAGCAATTGCACAATAAATCCAGTACATTCACATGGTATTAGCCTACTAAACTATTAGTTAATTTATTTAATAAAATAAAAGCAGTTTAATTTGGTTGTAAAATCAATGTATACTATAAAACTCAAAAGGCATTTTCAAAAAATGCACTGCTCAACTAAAAATATCAGAGTCGTCCGAAGGGGAAGTAGAGGGTGGCTTAAACATTCAGGATTTTGCGCAATTTAAGCGCATTTAAAGCAGCGCTGCCTTTGTGGCAGTTGTTGAAAAAAACAGCAGTTATTTTCACCTTTTTTGAAAGTTGATTTACATCCCCAGCAAAACTCAAAAGCTCTTCATCGGTATAGAAATAATCATATCTCTCATCTCTTTGAACCTCAAACCATCTTTTATTCCTTCCGTGAAATCTAAAATAAGCTTTATCGGTTGTTACTAAAGCTCTATATGGAAATAGTCCTTGAAGCTTTGGCTCATCCACAATCGTGAATGTTATCTCGTTTTCCTTCAAAAATTCATACACTTCATCTCTATCCCAGGATATGTGTCTAAATTCAACTGCAAGTTCATCTATATGTTCTTTCAATCTTGCGATGTATTCCAGGTTATCCTTTGAATATTTAAAAGCGTACGGAAACTGCGCAAGGTGAAAAAGCAGCTTTCCCTCTTCTTTAAGAGGCGTGGTTGCCTTCAAATATTCTTCGATGGTTTTTGATTCAAATCTTTCCTTCCACATGCCATGAGTTAGAAAAGATGGTAATTTAACAGAAAACATAAAACTGTTTGGAGTTCTTCTGAGAAGCGACACTATGGTTTTATATGAGGGCATTCTGTAGTAAGTGAAGTTCAGTTCAACTGCGTTAAAACCAAGTACTCCCCAGTAATATTTAAGCATCTGATTTTCCCTGATTCCTTCAGGATAAACCGCTCCAATCCAATCTTTGAAGGAAAAACCACTTGTTCCTATATAGAGCATATCCGCTTCTCCCGGTTAAAAAAGTTTTAATTGATCCTCGTCGTGTTTTTTCTTTTTCTTCTTTATTCTCTCAATTTTTTCCTTATCAAGTACCCGCAGCTTTTGCTCAAGTTCACTCTTTTCCACTATGGCATCAAGAACTTCTTTTGCTCTTTCAATCACCTCTTGTGGCAATCCTGCAAGCTGGGCAACTTCTATTCCATAGCTCTTATCAGCCACTCCTTCTATAACTTTGTGGAGAAACATAACCTTTCCTTCTCTTTCGGTAACCGCTATGGTTAGATTTTTAATCCCTTTATAAAATCCTGCAAGCTCTGTAAGCTCTGTAAAATGTGTTGCAAAGGCTGTTTTCGCTTTTATGTTGTTGTGAAGGTATTCGGAAACAGCCCAGGCTATCGATATACCGTCAAAAGTACTTGTACCTCTTCCAACTTCATCAAGAAGAACCAGCGAATCTTTAGTAGCATGAGATAAAATAAGTGCAACCTCGCTCATTTCAACCATAAATGTGCTTTTTCCGCCGGATATATCATCTCTTGCTCCCATTCTTGTAAACACCCTGTCAAATATGGGAAGAGAAGCTTTTTTAGCAGGAACAAACGAACCCATCTGTGCCATAATGGCAATAAGACCTATCTGGCGTATATATGTAGATTTTCCACTCATATTGGGACCGGTTATTATCAAAAACCTTTTATTGTCATCCATGTAAACATCATTTGGAGTATAGTTCTCTACAAACCTCTCAACAACAGGATGCCTTCCTTCAATTATTTCAAGTTTCCCGTCAGAAAATTGAGGTTTTGCGTAGTTGTAAAGAATGGCATCGTAAGCAAGGGTTGTTATTACATCAAGATAGGAGAGTGCCGATGCTACATTTTCTATTTCTTCAATCTTTTCTTTTACCTTGTCAAGGACCATCTGATAAAGCATCTTTTCTATCTCTTCAACCTTTTCTTTTGCTGACAGGACTTTATTTTCAAATTCTTTAAGTTCCGGTGTTATGAATCTTTCTGAATTCACAAGAGTTTGCCGCCGCTCATAGTATTCTGGCACTCTGGATAGATTACCTTTTGAAACTTCTATATAATAACCAAAAACCTGGTTGTATCCCACCTTTAAATTTTGTATTCCTGTTCTTTTTTTCTCCATATATTCAAATTCTTTCAACTTTTTCTCTGTATGCTGCAAAAGATCAAGGTAATCATCAAGCTCCTTGGAGAATCCCTCTTTTATCACTCCTCCATCTCCTGGCACCGATGCAGGCTCATCTTTTAAAGCCTTATCAAGAAACTCTACAAGATCTGAAAGTTCGGGAACCAAAAACTCTGACAATTTCTCATTTGTTCTGAGAACATCATTTATACTCTGAACCACCCTGAGGCTTTCTCTTAAAGAAACAAGATCCTTTGGAACCGTTTTTGAATAAATAAGCCTCGTTACGATCCTTTCTATATCATAAACACCTTTCAGGTATTCTCGAATTTCGTTTAAAGCAAGCTGGTCTTCATAGAAGCTCTGCAGCTGATTCTGCCTTTTTTCAATTTCTTTTCTGCTTTTGAGTGGCTGAAGTATCCATTTTTTCAAAAGCCTTGACCCCATCGATGTTCTGCAGTTATTCAAAACAGCATAGAGGTTTTTCTCCCTGTCTCCAGGTACTAAGGAAAGATTCTCAACAGTCGAAGAGTCAAGAACAAGCCATTCTTCTTCCTTTAAAATTCTTGGAGGTTTTAGCTTTAAATCATCTGTGACGAGGGTATATTTCAAATACCTTATTAAAGCTACAAGAGGAATTACAGCCTCTCCGAGTTCCAGGTGACTTATGTCTTCAACATTGAAAGCTTTTTTAATCTCTTCAACAGCTCCTTCCCATGTGTAATACCATTCGTCCAGAGGATCAACAAAAACTCTGGCCCTTTCAGACACTTTCTGGTTTTCTTCCAGAGGACATATAACCTGTGAAACTCCTATGCTCTCTGCAAGATCAAAAAGTTCGTCTCCATCTTTATGAAATCTTATAAAAACCTCTCCAGTTGAAACATCGGCGTACACAGCTATATTGTCGTAAATTGAAAGAATGTAGTTGTTAGAAGATGGAAGAAGTTCATCTTCAAGAATAGTCCCCGGCGTTACAACCCTGACAACTTCTCTTTTAACAATACCTTTTGCTTGCCTGGGATCTTCCATCTGCTCACATATCGCCACCTTGTATCCTGCATCTACAAGCTTTTTTAAGTATGCATCAAGAGCATGATAGGGAATTCCAGCCATGGGAGCCGTCTGGCGTTTTGTAAGAACTATGTTTAAAACTTTCGACACAATTTTTGCATCATCAAAAAAAGCTTCGTAAAAATCACCGAGTCTGAAAAGAAGTATCGCATCCTTATATTTTTTCTTTATATCCAGATATTGCTTCATCATTGGCGTAAGTTTCATAAAAATTCCTCCTCAAAAAGACTCTCAACCCATTGCAAATTGATTATAACAGATGTTTTTCAAAGGCTTTGATGCATCATTAAAGCTGTCAGACTATTCAAGTAAAAAGTCATTGCAATTTTCTTGACTTTCCCTGGTACAATTTATTATAATTACTTTTGGAATTTTTTTTCGGAACTAATTAATATTTTGAAAAATACTTTTGCAGGGGGGTGAGGGTGTATGAAGAAACTTTTAGTAATTTTACTGGCAGTTTTAACGGTTATGTCCTTTGCTAAGGTATATTTTGCATCAACTCAGATGGTCCCAGCAGAGGAAAGAGCTTTCCTCTTAAGTGAACTTTCTCAATTTACCAAAGAATATGGGATCAAAGTTGAACTGCTTAGCCTTAGTTATTCAGACATTCTCAACAGGGTGGAAGCCGAACAGAAAACCGGTAAAGTTAAGCTTGGACTTATTGCACACCTTCAGGGGGGACTTTACCTATTTGCTTCCAAAGGATACCTTGAAGACGTTTCTGACATAAAGTTCCCCGGAAGAACTTTCCTTCTTGAAAAATACGCTTACGCAAACGGAAAGAAAATTTTCATACCATGGCTTCAGGCAACCTATGTAATGGTGGTAAACAAAGAAGCATTTAAGTACCTTCCAAAAGGTCTTAGCGAGAAAGATGTTGTAATGGGCACAGAAAAATGGACCTATGATGCACTTTACGAGTGGGCGAAGAACCTTTACAACAAGGTAGGAAGGCCGCTTCTTGGGTTCCCAATAGGAGCAGGAGGACTCTGGCACAGGTTCCTTCATGGATACATCTATCCATCCTTCACTGGAGCTCAAGCAATCAAATTCGACAGCGTCAGAGCCGTTGAAATGTGGGAATACCTGAAAAAACTCATGGTATATGTACATCCGTCAAGCTCCACCTGGGATAAGATGGACGAACCACTCATGAGAGGTGAGGTATGGATTGCGTGGGACCACACGGCAAGAATTAAGCAGGCTATTGTTAACATGCCTGACAAGTTTGTGGTAGTTCCAGTTCCAAGAGGACCAATGGGAAGAGGATACATAATCGTTCTTGTCGGACTTGCCGTTCCAAATAATGCTCCAAACAAAGAAGAAGTTGTAAAACTCATGGAATACCTTACATCACCAGAGGTTCAGGTCGATATACTCAAGAATGTTGGGTTCTTCCCGGTTGTTGAAGAAGCCTCTGGAGAAATCCCGGAAGGTGCGCTCAAAGTATTAGCAAAAGGAGTTATAAACCAGTCTGCCACAAAAGACGGAATAGTTGCCTTCATTCCAAATCTCGGGCCAAAAGGTGGAGAATTCACTGGGGCCTACAGGGAAGCATTCAGAAGAATAGTTATGGAAGGAGAAGACCCGACTAAGGTAGTGAAGGAACTTGGAGAAAAGATAAGAAAGATGTTCAAAGAAACCGGATCATCACTTCCTGAACCTGACGCAAATCTTTACTGATAGAAAGTTAAAAATCACCATTTGCAACTGATGGGGGCGTGCTGCCCCCTTTTTTAGAAAGTGAGGTGATCAGATGGTATACAGTAAAACTGTAGCGTGGCTGTTGATTTTACCAACTTTAATTTTTCTTGCTGTTTTCCTTGGTTATCCTCTTTATTCAGCATTTGCACTCGCTTTTTCTGGTGATACTTCAGCTTTTGATACTTTCAAAGAATTATTCCATAGCACCATGTTCTGGAGGGCTTTAAAATATACCCTCCTTTTAGGTGCAGT
>JAGHBG010000088.1 GCA_021161105.1 Thermotogaceae bacterium
CAGAGGTTCAAAACAGGATACGAGCTTCTTCCCGGCAGTAGATGTGTATGAAACTCCGGATTCTGTCGTAGTAGAAGTTGAAGCTCCCGGAATGAAGAAAGAAGATATAAAGATTACCATAGAAGATGACGTGCTTAGAATACATGGAGAAAAGAAACTCGAAAAAGAAAACAAAGACAAGAACTACTATATCGTGGAAAGAAGCTACGGAACTTTCGAAAGAGCATTCAAACTCCCTGAATATGTGGACACAGAAAAAATCAAAGCAAAATTCGAAAATGGAGTCCTCAAAATAAGCCTTCCAAAGAAGGAAGAGGAAAAGAAAAAGGTTATTGATGTCCAGATAGAAGAGTAAATCAGAAAAAAGTACCCCCCACCCCCTCCCCCCGCACTGTGCGGGGGCTTTTATCTTTTATTAACTATCCTTTTACAGACCCTGCGAGAAGACCTCTTACAAAGTACCTTCCAAGGAAGATGTAAACTATCAAAGTTGGTAAAGCCGTTATCAAAGCACCTGCCATTTGTATGTTCCACTCTATTACCTGAGAGCCGGCAAGGTTGACAAGAGCAACGGTTATAGGCTGTTTTTCTGGATTGCTTGTAACTGTCACTGCGAAAAGAAATTCGTTCCATATATTAGTAAATTGCCATATTATAACAACGACAAATGCAGGAATTGAAAGCGGAAGAAGGATTTTTGAGTAGACTTTAAAGAAACTCGCACCATCTATCTTACCAGCTTCAACAAGCTCATCAGGAACCTCCATGTAATAGTTTCTAAAAATAAGTGTAGTTATTGGAATACCGTATATTACATGAACGAGAATAAGCCCGGGGATTGTTCCATAGAGATGTATGGACTGCAAAAACCTTATCAATGGGAAAAGAACGCTCTGGTATGGAATGAACATACCAAAAAGAATCAAAGAGAAGATAATATTGTCCCCTTTAAACCTTATTTTGGAAAAAATGTACCCATTTATTGAACCAAGTAAAGAAGAAATTATTGTCGCAGGAATGGTCAGGTAAAAACTATTCTTTAAGTTTCCAGAGAGCTTTTCAAAAGCTTTCTTGAACCCTTCAAGAGAGAAATGCTTTGGAGGGTTCCACATCGTAGATATTCCAATCTCTGACAACGGTTTAAAAGATGTCGCAAGTAGAACATACATCGGAAGAAGGTAAAACATAGCAAAAACGATTAGTATGGTGTATATAGCGGCTTTTTTCATAATCTCACTTCCTTTTTCATCGAGTTCACAAGGTATGGGATTATAACAACAGCTACCATCAAAAGCATTATAATAGCTATAGCGGAACCTCTGGCATATCTGTTGCTTCTGAACGTAAGTTCAAACATATATATGGAAGGCATATCTGTAACAAAATTAGGTCCACTTCCAGTCATCGCAAACACAAGGTCAAATATTTTAAGGGATATATGACCAAGGATTATCATGGCGCTTAAAGTAATAGGTTTTAAAAGCGGAAATTTTATTTTCCAGAATATTTGCCAGCCTGATGCTCCGTCAACTTTTGCTGCTTCCTCTATCTCTATCGGAATGCCCCTTAAACCTGCCAGATACATCGCCATGGTGTATCCAGAAAGCTGCCAAACTGCTGCTATAATAACGGGTATAAGTGCCAAATTGAAAGGCCCCCAGTGATCTGTGCTTGTATACCAATTCCACATAAGATGATTAAGTCCTAAATTTTTCAAAATCAGGTTAATTCCTTGAGGGTGTTCAGGAATTATTCCTGGGGCAAATATCCAGCTCCATACGGTACCCGTGACTACAAAAGATACCGCCATTGGGAAAAGATATATATTCTGGAAAACCTGTGCCCCTTTTATTTTACTGTCAAGTAAAACTGCAAGAAGAAGCCCTAAAGCGATTGATCCTAAAAGAAAAAACAGCGTGAAAAACGCGGTATTCCACAGGTCAGTTATAAATCTATCATCCTGGAAAAGCCTGATGTAGTTCTTAAACCCAACGAACTTGTAAACTCCTCTAAGAAGAGAAGAAAAACTGTTCCAGTTAGACATAGAAACCCTTACCGTCCAGAAAATAAACCCATAAACAAAAATTGCTATGGCAATTATGGAGGGAATAGCAATAGCAATACCTATTATTGTGTCCTTCTTTAAACGTTTTTTCAAAAGGGACCCCCTCCTTACTTTAAATGGGGGGAGAATTCTCCCCCCCATTTTAGATGATTTTAAGCTTATTTTGTGTTGTATCCATTATCATCGGCTATCATAAGAATTTCTTTGAATGTTTTCTCCACATTTTTTGTGCTTACAAATTTGTTTATAGCATCCATCAATGCTGTTGCAAAAGCCTCAGGTGCTGCGGAACCGTGAATTATAGATGGTGTAAGGTGTTTTGTGGCAAAGTCATTCATAGACCATCTAAGGTAAATATCATACTTGCCCTTGTCAGCGTCGAGTCTTGCCGGAATTGATCCTTTTATTGGATTAAATATATCCTGCGCCTCAACAGAAGCTAAGAGCTTGAGCCATTTTATAGCATTTTCCCTGTGTGGTGCACCTTTTGGAAGACCAAATGTATCAGAGACAACCATGAAAGAATCCTGGGTTCCAGGAAGTGCGAACCATCCAAATTCTACTCCAGGCGTCCATCCAAGTGTTTTCAGATATCCTTCAGCCCAGTCTCCCATAACGGTTGCAAGGGCTTTTCCTTCATAAACAAGTCTAACTGCATCCTGCCATGTCATTGCAGCATGATCAGAGTTAACATAATTGAGCATTTCTTTCATTATTTCAAGTGCTCTCTTTATTCCGGTGTTGTTGAAAGAAGTTTCTCCCTTCCAGAGTCCGTTATAAGCTTCTGGTCCAAGCTCTGCGAGCATCAAACTTTCGAATAGATGAAGTGATGTCCATTTGTTTTTATCACCGAGAGCAAGTCCAACATAACCTGCTTCCTTTGCCTTTTTCAAGTAATAAACAAACTGATGCCATGTTTGTGGTGGCTCTTC
>JAGHBG010000174.1 GCA_021161105.1 Thermotogaceae bacterium
GTTATTAACTTTAGAGTTAATAATGTCATGGGGTGATTTTATATTTGTTGGCAGGAAGAAACAGAGAATTTGGATAAACTCTGGAAAAAAAGAATTTTCAATTGTTCACTGTTTATGGGGAATCACTAAGGATAAAATTGGTTTCAATTCCTCATAGGTATTCTTAGGGTGTCACGAATAGGGTGTCTCAAAAATCAGTAACAACCAATAATATCAGCAACTATCTGGCTCACTGGTATACATCGGTAGAAACGGCAAACTATGCAAATCTGACCGATGAATCTACGCATTTTTGTTCGATGTTGACACCTCTCAGTTTCATGGCTTTAACTCGCAACTCCAAATTCGAAATCCCCAAAACTCTGTATCGAAATAATCCCATATCACAACGCCGCAAAAAAATCATTTAAAAACGTCAATATTGCGCAACGCTTGACTTTGTCTCAACTATAACAAAATGGTAAAATAACTTGCAGAAGGAAATTGCTTTCAGGAGGGGGAGGAATTTCTATTTACGCATCAACAAACCCACCGGAACCGGGGAAACTTGCGAGAGTCAGGGGAAAGTACTGGCTTATAGAAGAAGTTTCCTGCAACGAAGAGCTTTTTGGAGATAAAAACAATTGCACGCTAGTCACACTCGAAAGCCTCGAAGATTCTAACCTTGGCAAAAAACTATCTGTAGTAATGGAACGAGAGGTGGATTTTGAGATCTTCGAAGAAAGTATTCTTCCTGAAATCACAAACACCATGGATAGACCCGATGTCTTCGATAGCTTTATCAATTCCCTGAGGTGGACTAACAAATTTCTTCTAAACAACGATATTATCCGTGCCCCTTTTTATGGAGCTATAAAGCAACAGCCATTCCAGCTGGAGCCTGTTATTAAAGCTTTATCCATGCCAAGGATAAGCCTTCTTATAGCAGATGACGTGGGACTTGGAAAAACAATAGAAGCAGGAATGATAATCCAAGAACTAATTCTTAGGGGAAAAGCAAGGAGAGTCCTTTTAATTTGCCCCGCTTCTCTTCAACTTCAGTGGCAGTGGGAAATGGAACAAAAATTTGGCCTAGAATTCAGGATAATGAACGGTAAAGCCATTACTGACATTAAACGTGAATACGGTATAAATGTTAATCCCTGGCTGACATATCCGAGGCTCATCGCTTCTATGGACTTTATAAAAATGGAAGGAAGGTTGAACGAATTCCTAAAATCCTGCGAAATTACAGAAAGCAAATACATTCGTGGATGGGATTTAATAGTGGTAGACGAAGCGCACAACGCCATGCCCCAACCCACAAAGAACTACTATCGTGATTCAGATAGAACGAGGATGTTGTACGAAATAGGGCGGCACTTTGAGCACAAGATTTTTCTTACGGCAACCCCGCACAACGGTAGAAAGGAATCCTTTGTCGCATTTTTAGATATGTTAGACCCTCTACGATTCAACCGCGGTGAAGACCCAGGAGTTAATAAAGATTCTTTCAAAAAAAGACTAAACCAGGTAATGGTACGTAGAATGAAACGCGGTGAAGCAGCCGTCAAAGACTCTCTTGGAAGACCGCTGTTCCCAAATCGAAAGATAGAATCCATAACTGTTATTCCTTCAGAAGATGAGCTTAGATGTTATGAACTGCTGAACGAGTATATAAAAAATAGTATAAAATCTAGCGAAATTCAAAAAAACAGACCTCTAGAATTCGCCCTCACCATACTAAAAAAGCGCCTTCTTTCCTCTCCAAGAGCTTTTTACAAATCGATATTAGCTCACTCCTCATACATAGAAAGAACAAACAACACATTTAGCTATTTACAATTACTAACACGAAGGCTGAATGAAGACTGGGATAACGACATAGATAAAGAGCAAACTGAAGAAGAACTCCTGAGTGCAGTCTGCGAGAAAAAACACATAAACATCCTTGAAGAGCTCAAGATAGTTGCTGCCAAAACAAAAGACAAGCCAGATTGCAAAATCAATTCCCTCATACAATGGATAAACGATTATCTTCGCCCAAATGGCAAATGGAACAGGGAACGGGTAGTAATTTTCACAGAATTCAAAGACACCCTGGAGTACATCGTAGATCAACTTATGAAAAATGGGATAGAAAAAAATAGAATTCTGCAGCTCTACGGTGGAATGGAAATGAATAAACGTGAAGAAATAAAAGCATCTTTCGAAACCGATCCAAGCGATTCACCCGCAAGAATTCTCGTAGCAACAGATGCAGCGTCTGAAGGAATTAATTTACAGCACCATTGTAGGTACATGATTCACATGGAAATTCCCTGGAATCCCATACGCCTTGAGCAGCGAAACGGACGCATTGACCGTCATGGACAGAAACGCGATATAAAAATCTATCACTTTGCCTATAAAAACAACGCAGACAGCAGATTTCTCAGCACTATTGTACGCAAAGTTGAGCAAATTAGAGAAGATATAAATACGATGAATCCAGTGATTTCAGAAAAGGTACAAAAACACATGCTGGGCTTAGAAGAAGTCTCTGAAGAAAGACTTACAAGCATAAAAAGTGAGCTAACAAGAGAACTGTTGAAAATAAGAAGCGAAGCAGCAGAAATACTCAAAAAGATCGAAGAAAGCAGAGAGAAATTAAACATAACTCCGGAATCAGTGAGAAAAATTCTGGATACTGCTTTGAAGCTCAACGGCTGTCCCGGAGTGAAGCAAACAAGCAATAATTACTACGTAATTGAAAAGTTACCAGATGGCTGGAAATCTCTCAAGAAATATATTACAGAAGATGGAATGCCAAAAATACTAACATTTGAACACACAGATAACAATAAAATTCAGCACCTTCATCCAAATCATCCTTTAGTGAAAAGAGCCATAACGTTTTTCAGATCAAATATTTGGTCAAAGGCACTTGGAGACAGTTCCAAGCATCGATTAAACAAGGTAACCTGTAAAGTCCTTCCTCGCGGTATTTCCGCATCTTCTCATGTGCTTTTGTATGCGAGAAGTTTGGCGGTGAATGAATACTCCCAACCTTTGGTAGAAGAAGTTAACGTGATAGGTGGTTCCTTTGATCAAGGCCAATTCATTGAAAACGATCCTGAATATCTACTTGCCCTTGATTCAAAGGGAAAATTCGATGAAAAAGTTTCTAAATTACTGCCGTATTTGTCAGGTGCATTGAAGAAAAACGAACAGCAAATACTGGATTTAATAGAAAAATACAAGAAGACATGGATCAATAGCCTGAAAAAGGAACTGTCCCAAGTAACTGAGAAAGAGATAAAAACGCTAAAAGAAATGATAAAAGAACGCACAACTGAAATAAAAAAAGTACTCAAGGTTCTGGATAAATATAAAGAACAGTCGACAATGCTCCTTAGTGAGGAGTTCGAACAGTTCTCAGAAGATATTCGCCTGCTTCAAAACCGCAGGGAATTTCTCGGCAAAGAACTTTCGGAAATTCCAGAAAAAATACGAAAAAAATACAAATTACGTGGTGAACCGGTTGTAAACGTGGTTGCTGTATCCTTCTTAGTACCGGAGGAAATGGTGGTGGAAGCATGAGAACTGCAATCATAGAAAAAGCAATCGAATGGTTTGGCATCTTAAAGATGTCTGGACTCTTAATTTCGGAAGTCGTTTACAGATCACAGTTCTCTAAGAAACCTTCTCTCACATGGAAAGAGAAAATTGAATTACGAAGAAACCTGGACCGTTTCAATGTTGGCAGTTACTCGGTAAATAATCTTATTAAGGCTATTTTCTTTGATATCTTAAACCAAAACCCGGACAAGTGGCTTTATGGAAAAGATGTGAGAAAATATTCAGTAACCGAGCCGGATCACTTTGAAGAACTGACACCCGATTTTGTACTTCCTGTATCCGGTAAGGACATCCCGGTGTTCGTCATAAAAACCGTCAATAGAGATGTAGAGTTAGACAAAAGGAAAGCTCCACACAGCGGAGCCTGGAGAGCCAGCGAGCATATAAAGTTCGAAGCCCTTTTAAGGCTCATGAAATGTCCTCTTGGCCTTTTAACTAACGGGAATGAATTCAGGTTGGTTTACGTGGAAGAAGGTCTCTCTACGGCCTATATTTCGTGGAAACAAAACGACTGGCTTGAAAACGAGCAGACATTTGAAGCCTTCAGAAACCTTCTAAATTCCGAGACTCTCTTGCCATCAAGAGAAGAAGGAATATATAAGCTTATAAAAAATAGCCATGATAAACAAGCAGAAGTCACAGATGCGCTGGCAGATCAGGTCTATAACGTTATAAACAAATTGCTGGATTATGTGAATCAGAGCGATATAAACGAACCTCCCGAAAAGGTATATGACGCCGTAATCAAAGTTGTCATGAGACTTGTTTTTATCCTGTATGCTGAGGAGAACTCCCTTCTACCGCATGGGTTCCCTGAATACGATGAAAATTATGGTCTGATTCATCTGGCAAACGAATTGGAAGCAGAACGAGCCTCGCTTGGCAAAGAAGACTTCGCCGTTGCGGCTGCGTACAAATATGATGCCTGGTACAGGATCCTGAGCCTTTTCAATCTCATCTACTATGGTTCGGATCACCCTGACCTTAAAATAACCGCTCACGGTGGCGATCTCTTTTCACCTGAAGAGGTTATGGACCTTCTAAAAAAAATGAAGCTGAACAACAATGGTGTCAGGGAAATCCTTCACGACCTTCTCTATATGAAAGGACTAAGGTTGAGTTATGCAGCCATAGATGTTGAACAAATTGGATACGTTTATGAAGGTCTTTTAGGGTATACCGTTACAAGGGCTCCTGAAGATATGGTGGTAACAGCAAAAGAGAAATATGTGCTACCCCTGAGTGAATTAGAAAAACGCAGTGCAAAAGAAATCAAAAAGCTTCTAAATGTTGTAGATAAGAAAATAACAAAGATTCCTGACAGTTTTCCCGAACCCGAAAGCGATTCACTTGAAGCGAGAGTTGAATGCTACGCCGCCATTTTGGCTTCACCGGAGGAACGGCTTATTAAAAAAGGAAGCTATTACCTTTCCGCTTCAGGTGCAAGAAAGTCAACAGGCAGTTATTATACACCAAAACAGCTAACAAACTATCTGGTAAGAGAAACACTTGAGCCTTTGTGCTATAAGCAAATCGGGCAAGAAAGGCAATTAAAAAGTTCTTACGAGATTCTAAAGCTGAAAGTTGTCGATCCGGCAATGGGGTCAGGCGCTTTTCTGGTCCAGGCTACAAACTTTTTAAGCGAAAAGCTCTTAAAGGCTTGGGAAATAGAAAGCGGACACATGGATATATCTGATGTGGATAGAGAAATTCTCGCTAAAAGGCAGATAGTGGAACACTGTATCTACGGCGTTGATATTAATCCTGTAGCTGTTGAGCTGGCCAAAATGTCTCTCTGACTGGAAACTTTCTCAAAAGACAAGCCTTTCACATTCCTGGATCACAAACTCAAATGCGGGAATTCCCTAATAGGTGTAGTTCATGGTTGGGAGGATATAAACGTTATCCCCCCTGAGGTTTATAAATCCTCCAATAACGTTAGCAAAGAATGGAAGAAAAAGTTATCCGAGCTAAGGAAAATAAATCAGAAATACAATCCCACAAAAAAATACAGTGACGCACGGCATCAGGGGTCGTTGTTCCCGCTGGCAGAAAGTGTCGATCCCACATTCTCGGAAGCAGAGAAAGAGCTGGCACAGGTAGCTCTTTCTATAGATGTTGCAGGAAAAGAAACAGAAGATTATTTTGCCAAAGAATACGTTTATAGAGAAAAATTCTTAAGCAATAAAAAATACCTTCTCGAAAAGCTTAAAGCCGATCTGTGGGTTGCACAATGGTTTTCTAACGAAGTCGATGAAATCCTTCCCCTCACAACAGGCCAATTGCAAGATATGTATAGATTATTAGAACAAATGGTTGAGAAGGGCGATTTATCGGTAATCCAGGCAAACTACTTCAAATGGGCGAAAAAAATAAGCGAAGAAGAGGGATTTTTCCACTGGAAACTTGAATTTCCCGACGTTTTCGAATCAGGGGGATTCGATGCAGTAATAGGCAATCCACCATGGGATGTACAAGAACTGAAAGAGAAAGAATTTTTTTCAGGAAAAAACTTTGATGTTGTATTTGCTGGCACTGGAGATGAAAGAAAAAGAAAAATAAAAGAGCTTGAAACTAAAAAACCAAGTTTGCATAAGGACTATCTAAGAAACCTGTTGCTTCAAGATTTCAGAAACTCATATATTCGATATCGTAAAATGTTCCTTTTTACCACTATAGGAAAACTGAATCTATATTCACTCTTTGCCGAACTATTTCTCAAGTTGAGAAAAGAATCGGGTAGAGCAGGCGTTGTAGTTCCAACCGGAATAGCTACAGACAAAGGAAACAGTAAATTTTTCAGGTATATTGTGGAAAATAAGCTTTTGGATTCACTGGCTGATTTTATAAATGGAAAAATATTCAAGAACATAGATAGCCGTATGAGGTTCAGTCTAATAATCTTCGGTAAATCAGATCAAGCACGTATGTTATTTGTTCTTCGAAACCCTGAGCAGCTATATACGAAGCAGTTTCTGAAAATCCCCACATCTGATTTGTTGTTGGTTAACCCCAACACAGGTACAGCTCCGGTTTTTAGCTCACAACGTGATATGGATTTGGTCCTGAAGATTTATAGAAATAGCACAGTGCTGCTCAGAGAATATCCAGATGGTAGCGTAGATAATCCATATGGAATTCTCGTCACTACTCAGTTTAACATGACTAGCGACTCAAATAAATTCGTGAGAGAGCAGGAACTTATAGACCAGGGATACAAAAAGAACTGGATATACTACGAGAAAGATGGAGAAAGGTATGTACCGCTTTGTGAAGGGAAAACCTTTTACATTATGGATAGCAGATATAACCATATATCCGAAGATGGCAACGGGATTGCTTGTACAGCAGAAGAGAAAAGCGATCCGTGGTTCTTTCCCAAGACAAGGTATTTTATCAAAGAAAGTGACTGTAAAGCTTTCTATGAAAGCAAAGAGTGGGATAGAGAATGGGTAATTGCATTTAGAGATATTGCAAGATCATCTGATAATAGAACATTCATCACATCACTTATGCCGGCTTTTGCTTTTGGGAATAAAGCCCCAATTATTTTAAGTAAACATTTCTTGCCAGTTTCTGGATTAATTACTTCTCATATATTTGATTACGTTACTAGACGAAAATGTCAGGGCACATCTATGAATTTTTTCATCCTTTACCAGCTTCCAGTGCCAAACCCTAGCAAGTTTAAGAATCTTCCAGGAATAAATGAAGGGGATAGCTGTTTGGAAGATTCAGTCATACGGAAACTCGTTAAATGCGTCAATTATTCCTACGATATGGAGCCTTTTGTCAAAGATATGGGTTATGAGATAGAACCGCGGCCTTGGAATGAAAGAGAAAGACTGGATTACATGGCACAGCTTGACGCAATAGCTGCTCACTTATACGGGATTTCTTATGAAGATCTTGAATATATCTTCACAACATTTCCGATAGAAAAACGTACGCAAGAACAAACCTACGGAGCGTATTTATCAAGAGATCTGGCTCTAACATATTTTAAGAGGTACGAACCGATTTTTAAGGAGGAAAAGAGTGATATCCATGAGGACTAAACTCTTTTCTTTAGTGCTTCTTTTCTTAATTTTCACCGTTGTCGTGTTTCCGGAAACAAATAATAATAGCGTTGAAATAAGCGACAAGGTGTTATCAAGTCAGCTAATGAATTCAGGATCTTCTTTCTGGTATAACGCTTTAGAATCAATAAAAAATGCACCCTTAGAATCTCTGCTTATCATGACGCAAATAGCCGCTTTTATAACCTTAATAATATACACCAGAGCAACGGTTAAGATGGCAAAAACCTCAGAAAACTCTCTTGAACAAATGAGAAAAATACACGATGAAGAAACCGCCCCATATGTAATCGTTTATTTTGACAATCCCTTTGGATCCAGCCTCATAAATTTAGTTATAAAAAACATAGGAAAAACGGTAGCTCGTAATGTTAAGATCAAATTTGAACCTGAGCTAAAGAATTCAAATTATTCAAATCCCAGAATCAAAAAAGCATCTGAAATGAAATTTCTAAAAGATGGTATTCCTTCTCTTGCACCCGGAGAGGAAATCACCACTTTTTTTGATACAGCAAAAGATTATTTTAATGACAAGTCTTTACCATTACAGTATAAAGTAACCGTAAGCTATGAAGGTGGATTATTAAGCTCCAAACGCGAATTAGAGTATATCTTGGACCTTGATGCCAAAACCGATACATTATACACCGAAAAAAAGGGAATTCATGAGTTAGTAAAATATACGGAGAAGTTCGCTAAGAGTGTAGAAGAAATTGCAAAAAATCTGAAAGAACACCAGAGGTGATTCTATGTCCATAAACCCCATAGTTTTCAGTAAAGAGACCTTTGAGAGTTTTACTGATTTCCTCATAAGCACCCTCAATATTGCAGATGAAAGCCTTGAAGGACAACTCAAGAATCTTATATCCTACGATA
>JAGHBG010000135.1 GCA_021161105.1 Thermotogaceae bacterium
AACCCACACTGCGTGAGCAAGGCCCTTTGGTTCTTCCTGGACAATATAATTTATTCTCAAACCAAATTTCGAGCCATCTTTAAGTACTTCCTTAAAAACTTCTTTGTTTTCCGGATTAACGATTATTCCTATTTCGTTTATTCCTGCAGCTTTTATTGTCTCCATACTGTAGAAAAGAACCGGCTTGTTAGCCACTGGAATCAAATGCTTTGCTGTTGTGTGGGTTAAAGGCCTTAGTCTTGTTCCCTTTCCTGCACAAAGGATTATTGCTTTCATCCAATCACCTCCATGTAAGCTTTAACAAGACTTTCTATTATATCCTTAGATAAATACGAGGCAGCAGATGCACAAATACCGATTGTGTCGAGGTAATCTTCCCAATTGCTTTTAACTTTCTCCGGGAGTTCTTCATTCCATTCTTCACCAGAAACTGTCCCTTCTATAACTTCTTTTATATCTTTCATCTTTATCTTGGCGATGTGAGCTGCTGCAAAAAGGTCTACTCCCTTATCGTTGGCAAGATCGATGATTTCCTGCTGATCAAGTTCTGGTATTCCCAATTCACTGAGGACTCTTATATTGCCTTTTTTGCCTCGTTCGTCAAAAGCCAAACACTTTATCGGACAGCCGTAACATGGATGCTTTACCTTAATACCTTCATCAATTGCTTTTAACCTTGTTTTGATTTCATTAGCTATCTTTATAAATTTTTCGTTGTGAAAGTTGTAAACAGCTGGTTCGAAAGTAATAAGCTTTATTCCTTTTCTGAAGAAGACCTCACCCATTCCATATCCAACTATTCTCGTTCCTTCAGCAACCACGGCTGAGAGTTTTGATCCCATCTCTCCTGCAGGACCTACGACTATACTTTTTATCCCCCCCTTTTCTGCAGTTTCTGTAATTTCCTTTGTTCCTCTACCTAAGTATGGGAAAGCACTTTTGAAGGAGACAGAGTTTTTTGAGATTTCAACAGTAACAGGACCTGTACTTTCTTTTAGAAAAACGATAGCTGAATAGCCGTATCCTTTTATATAGGTACCTATAAATCCTCCAGCGTTTCCGATGCAAAGACCATTTTTGGTTACTGCGCCTATAGAGTATCTTCCCCCAGTTGGGGCTCTTGTTCCTGTTAAAAGCCCTGGAGCTAAAACAACAGCATTGGGATATTCTTTGAGTAACATCCTTGCTAATTCGCTTCCGCCAGTTTTCCAGTTAAGTTCTCTAATTTGAGTTCTTTTATAGTACATGTCAACCAGCAGTATTCTCATAACACTTAGATTTTATCAGGTTTTGGATATATAATAAATAACCTGAAGGATCAGAAAAATCGAAAGAAGGGGGGATAATATGGAAGAGTTGAAGTTTCAGACAAAATCAGGTTGGTTAAAGTTAAGTACGGAGGAAGTGGACAGGTTTGCAAGCGGGTACATCAAATTCATAAATAACTGTAAAACAGAAAGGCAAACTGTTAAATTTGCTGAGGAAATTCTGAAAAGGGAAGGTTTTGTTGATGTTTCTGAATATGGTGGCGAAGTTCCAGCAAAGGTTTATATGAAGTTCAGAGATAAAGCGCTTGTTGCAATGAAAATAAACTCAAAGCTTACAGGTGGCATGAACCTTGTTGCATCCCATATCGATTCTCCAAGGATCGATCTTAAACCTCATCCAATAATAGAAGATGAAGGTATAGCTCTTGCGAAGACGCATTACTATGGGGGAATTAAAAAATATCATTGGTTCAACATACCGCTTTCTATAATAGGAGTTGTAGTAAAAGAAGATGGGGTCAGGATTGAGATCAAGCTAGGTGAGAGTGAAGACGATCCAGTATTCGTCATATCTGACCTTTTGCCTCATCTCGATAGAAAGGACGAAAAAGTTTCTGAAAAATTTAAGGCAGAGAAGATGAACCTCATACTTGGCTCAGTTCCATTAAACAATGAGGAGAAGGAAGCAGTAAAGCTTAATATTCTTAGACTATTGAATGAAAAATATGGGGTAAAGGAGGAAGATCTTGTAAGTGCAGATCTTTACCTTGTTCCTGCTTTTAAAGCAAGAGAGGTAGGACTTGATAAAAGTTTTATTGGAGCATATGGCCATGATGATAGAATATGTGCATACACATCTCTTATTGCTCTTATAGAGGCAAGCTCTGGCAAAAATATGGGAATAATTCTTTTTGACAAAGAAGAAATAGGTAGCGAGGGAAATACAGGTGCAAAAAGCAGGTTTTATATGATGTTTTTCAGAAAAATATTGAAGAAACAGGGGTTCAATGATGTGGAATTTTATTTAGACGAAGCCCTTGAGAAAACGAACGTCATCTCTGCTGATGTAAATGTAGCCATAAATCCATCGTTCAAAGATGTTCATGATCCTGCGAACGCCGCAAGAGCTGGACATGGGATTGTTATAACGAAATATACAGGTGCAAGAGGAAAGGCTGGTGCCAGTGAAGCAAGGGCAGAGCTTGTAGCGAAAGTCAGGGCGATTTTAAATGAAAAAGGTGTTTTGTGGCAGGTTGGAAATCTTGGAAAAGTAGATGTTGGAGGTGGAGGAACAGTGGCTAAGTTTTTAGCAGAGAAAGGAGCGGAAGTTATAGATATGGGACCTGGACTTATAGGAATGCATTCTCCGTATGAACTTGTATCGAAGGTAGATCTTTATGAATCATACAAAGCCTATAAGGCACTACTTGAGAATCTCTGAAAAAGGCTTTGAACTATAATAATCTTCTGGTAAAATTATCCTGTATATAAGAGATGAGATAGGAGGAGATATTATAAAAGAGAAGGAAGTAGTTCTTGAAGTCAAAAATTTGAAAAAGTTCTTTCCCATAAGAAAGGGATTTTTGGTTAAGAAAGTTGCTGGATATGTAAAAGCTGTTGATGATATATCTTTC
>JAGHBG010000061.1 GCA_021161105.1 Thermotogaceae bacterium
TCATGTAAAAATAACAGGTGCAAATGAATATTATATGGAGGGAGAAATAATTGGCTAACTTTATTTCTTTTTTAAGAATGTTTTTACTTGTACCAGTTGGTATACTTTTGTATAATAATTCATATACTGCAGCGCTGTGGGTCTTTGTGGTTGCAGCTTTAAGTGATTGGCTTGATGGCTTTATCGCAAGAAAAACAAATGCTGTAACAGAAACAGGGAAAGTCATAGACCAAATAGCTGATAAAGTGCTCATAACATCAACGATGATATTTTTGGTTGACTTAAAACAGCTTCCTGTTTGGCTTGTTGTAGCAGTGGTGTGGAGGGACACAATGGTAAGTGCAACAAGGATTCTGGCAGCAAAGATGGGATTCATAATAGCCGCAAATATGTTTGGAAAAGCAAAAACTGTTAGCCAGATGGTTCTTTTAATACTTATTCTGGCAAAGGACATTATACCTTTGTATGAACCGGTTAAGATATTACTTATATGGATTGTATTTATATTCACTGTTTTGTCTGGAATCGTTTACATTTATCAAAACAGAAGAGTTTTTACTATATAAAGGGGGGATACAATGAGAACCTTTATCGCAATTGATGTTACAGAAGAACTCAAAAGAAAAACTGATGAGATCATAGAAAAACTGATGAGGAGGGGTTTTAGAGCCAACTGGGTAAAGCCAGAAAACCTTCATTTGACTTTATTTTTTCTTGGCGAAATGAAAAAATCCACTGTTGATGAAATGACTGAAAAACTTTGCGACAGAATTAGAGGTTTTCCAAGTTTTTCTTTTGATGTCAATGGCCTTAACTTTTTCAAAAAGGGCGGAGGACCAAGAGTTATCTGGATAGCAGTTGAGAAAAATCAGGCACTTCAAAAACTATACGAAGAGTTAAGAATCGAACTTTTAAAATATGGATACATGAAAGAATCTGAGAATAGGTTCATTCCACATATAACGATAGCTCGGGTAAAACACTACCCTGAGATGTGGGAAAAATTAATAAAAGATATAAATATGGAAAAAAGCACGGTGCCAGTGTCGCACTTCACTGTTTATTCCTCAAATCTAACTCCAGACGGACCTATATATACACCGGTACACAAATGCGATTTTGAAAGGGGGATGATTTAATATGAACAATAAAAAGGATTCCAAGAAAGAAGTTCTTGAAAAAACTCTTAAAAGGATAGAGGAATCCTTTGGAAAAGGTACCATAATGGTTCTTGGAGATGCGAAGTCAGTACAAAAGGTGGAGGTCATACCTACTGGATCACTGTCACTCGATATAGCCACAGGAGTTGGAGGATACCCGAGAGGAAGAATTATAGAAATATACGGTCCTGAATCCAGTGGAAAGACAACTCTTGCCCTCCATGCTATAGCAGAAGCTCAAAAACATGGCGGAGTCGCTGCTTTTGTTGATACTGAGCATAGTCTAGACCCATATTATGCTCAGTCACTGGGTGTTGATGTTAATAACCTTCTCATATCGCAGCCAGACTACGGTGAGCAAGCACTTGAAATAGTGGATGAGCTTGTTCGCTCTGGTGTAGTTGACATGATTGTTGTTGACTCCGTTGCAGCTTTAGTTCCGAAAGCAGAGTTTGAAGGTGCCATGGGAGACATGCAGGTAGGGCTGCAGGCAAGGCTCATGTCCCAGGCACTAAGAAAACTTGCAGGAAGCGTAAACAAATCAAAAGTTGTTGTAATTTTTATCAATCAGACCAGAATGAAAATTGGAGTAATGTACGGAAATCCAGAAACAACCACAGGAGGTGTGGCTCTTAAGTTCTACGCAACCATGAGAATAGATGTAAGAAAAAGGGATGCTATAAAGACCGCAAAGGATGTGATCGGATATGAAACACAGGCAAAAATCGTCAAAAACAAGGTTGCGCCTCCGTTCAAAACCGCAAAATTTGATGTAATTTTCGGAAAGGGAATAGTAAGGGAACATGAAATATTCAACCTTGGTGTTGAGGAAAAAATTATAACTAAAAAAGGAAGCTGGTTCTCTTATGTAGATGAAAGCGGCAAGGAACATTCTTTGGGTCAGGGCAAGCTTAACGCCGTTAATTACTTAGAAGAACACCCTGAAATAGCTCTTGAAATAGAAAGGAAGATAAGACAGAAATATGGCTTACCGCTACCGGAAAAAGCAAAAGAAAAGAAGTGAAGATCCTTATAAATATGTATCAAGACTTTTAAAATATCGGCTCAGATCAGAAAAGGAAATTAGAGATAGATTATCTCAAAGATTTCCTTTTGATGTTGTAGAAGAAGTTGTTAGTAAACTCAAGGAAAAAAGTATTATAGATGATAAACGTTTTGCTTACATGTATGCAAAGGATCATTTGCAGATTTATAGACACGGCCCAAAGCTAATTAGAGCAAAGTTGAAAGCACTTGGTATTGACGAGGATATTATTGATGAAGGTATACAGGCAGCCTGGAACGAATTTGATATAGAGGCTTTCATAAAAGAAATTTCAAGGAAAAAGAACGACCTAAAAGAAATTAAAAAATTTCTGTACAAACGAGGGTTTGATACATCTATCCTCGACAATGTTGATATTGAAATAGATCGGAGGTGACGAAGAATGCTATGGATTATATCTATCGCATCTGGAGTTGTTGGAATATTTTTAGGTTATATTCTTGCAAAAAATTCTATAGAAGCGAAATTAAAAAAGGCTAAAGAAGATTTTAAAGAAATAATAGAAAAAGCTAAAGAAGAAGCTAAAGAAATAAGAGCGAAGATGATTGAAGAAGCCAGAGTAGAAATCCACAGGATGAAGGAAGAATATGAGCGAGATAGAAGAAAGCGAGAAGAAGAGCTTCAGTCTTACGAGGACAGGCTAATAAAAAGAGAAGAGATAATTGCAAAAAGAGAAGAAACTATTGATAAAAAAGAAGAGATGATCGATGAGCTTAAAAAAACTATAGAGAAAAAGGAGTCTGAACTTAAGGAAAAGGAAGAAAGGATAAATGAAGAGCTTGTAAAAATTGCCGGGATGACAGAGGAAGAAGCAAAAGAATTACTCTTAAAAAATGCAGAAGAAAAGTACAAACATGACCTCGCGATGCTTTACAAAAACATAAAGGATGAAATAGAAGATAAAGCGGAGAAAGAAGCAAAAAGAATAATGACAATAGCTATACAGAGATTTGCAGCGGAACATGTCAGTGAAGCAACAGTTACAGTTGTCCCCCTTCCGTCTGACGATATGAAAGGAAGAATAATCGGAAGAGAAGGTAGAAACATAAGAGCCTTCGAAAAACTAACTGGTGTAACACTTATAGTCGATGATGTTCCTGATATTGTTGTTCTCTCCTCGTTTAATCCATTTAGAAGAGAAATAGCAAGGCTTACACTTGAGAAGCTGGTCGCAGACGGTAGGATTCACCCGGCAAGAATTGAAGAAATGTATGAAAAAGCCAAAAAGGAAATAGAAACAGTCGTGAAAGAAGCAGGGCAAGATGCTGCCTTTCGTGCAGGTGTTGTAGGGCTTCATCCCGAGATAATCAAACTTCTTGGAAAGTTAAAGTTTAGAACAAGTTACGGACAGAACGTCCTTGAACATTCGATAGAAGTCGCACAACTCGCCGGAATGATGGCAGCAGAACTTGGCCTAAATGTGGAAAAAACTAAAAGAGGTGGACTTCTCCATGACATTGGAAAAGCTGTTGATCATGAAGTTGAAGGATCTCACACCATAATCGGCGGAGAACTCGCAAGAAGATATGGAGAAAAACCGGATATAGTAAATGCGATAATGTCCCACCACGGAGAAGTAGAACCTGCTACACCAGAAGCAGTCCTTGTTGCCGCTGCTGACGCACTTTCCGCAGCAAGACCTGGTGCAAGAAGGGAAACCATAGAGAATTACATCAGAAGGCTCATGAAACTTGAAGAACTTGCAGAAAGTTTTTCCAATGTTGAAAAAGCCTTTGCAATCCAGGCTGGAAGAGAGATTAGAGTGATCGTTCAACCAGATAAAGTAGATGATGCAGAAGCAGAATTGTTAGCTTACGAGATAGCAAAGAAGATCGAAGAAGAACTTGAATATCCCGGCGTTTTAAAGGTAGTGGTGATAAGAGAAAAACGCAGTGTAGCCTATGCAAAATAATATTCAGCGAAAGCCCCCTTTTGGGGGCTTTGTTAATGATTATCTAAAAAGTGTAATACTGTATGATAAACGGAAAGTTGGTTATACATATTTTTTCGATTATAATTTGTATGGAACAATCTAAAATTTTTTATGGAGGTGGAATGCATGAAGAAATATTCAAAAACTCACGAATGGGTAGAGATTATTGAGGAAAACAAAGCCAAGATAGGTATATCCAATCATGCTCAGGATGAGCTTGGCGATGTTGTTTATATCGAGCTTCCAGAAATTGGAAGCGAACTTAAAAAAGGAGAGGCTTTCTCTACAGTTGAATCGGTCAAAGCAGCAGAGGATATTTACGCACCAGTTTCTGGAAAGGTTACAGCTGTTAATGAAGAACTCAACGACCATCCAGAACTTATAAATGAAGACGCAGAAGGAAAGGGATGGATTTGTGAGGTGGAACTTTCTGATCCATCAGAACTTGATGATCTCATGACAGAAGAGGAATACAAAAAATTCATCGAGGGGTGACCTTATGTGAAAAGATATCCATACCTGCCACACACTGAAGAAGATATAAGGGAAATGCTCAAAGTTATAGGAGTTGAGTTAATCGATGATCTCTTTGTTGATGTTCCGAAAACCATTTCTCCTGAAAAACTCAATCTTCCAGAATCAAAGGACGAGATTACAGTTAGAAGAATTATCGAAAATCTTGCAAAGAAAAATAAGTTTTTAAACGAAATGAAAGTCTTTCTTGGCGCAGGAATTTACTACAGATACATCCCCTCAGTTGTATACCACATGGCATCGAAACCAAACTTTGTAACAGCATACACGCCATATCAAGCGGAAGTCTCTCAGGGGACACTTCAAGCCCTCTTTGAATACCAAACGATGATCTGCGAACTTACAGGGATGGAAGTCACAAACGCTTCAATGTATGACGGAGCATCCGCCCTTGCAGAAGCGATGCTCATGGCAGTAAGGATCTCTAAAAAGCCAAAAGTTCTTCTCTCTGAAGCCGTTCATCCGGAATACAAAAGAACAGTTGAAACCTATGTAAAACCTCAGGGAATAGAGGTTGAGTATTTTGCCTACGATAAAGAAACAGGTCAGGTTGATATAGAAGACCTGAAGAAAAAACTTGACGATAAAGTTGGCGGTGTAGCAGTAGCGTATCCAAATTTCTTTGGTATCGTTGAGGACTTAAAGGCAATAAAGGAGGCACTTCCTGAAAAAGTTCCCTTTGTTGTAGCTGCTGATCCAATAGCCCTTGCAATCCTTGAGCCACCGGCAAAGTTCGGTGCTGACATCGTCGTTGGAGAAGGTCAGGCTCTTGGAAACTTCCCGGAACTTGGCGGGCCGGGCTTTGGATTTTTCTCCACAAACATGAAGCATGTAAGAACGATGCCCGGAAGGCTCATCGGAAAGACAAAAGATGTAGACGGAAAGACCGGCTATGTGATGATTCTTCAGACAAGAGAGCAGCATATAAGAAGAAGCAAAGCCACAAGCAACATCTGCTCCAACCACGCCCACTCTGCAGTTATGGCAGCAATTTACATGGCAACAATGGGAAAGGAAGGCCTTGTTGAAGTTGCCGAGCGCTCTACAAAGGCTGCTCACTACCTTGCAAAAAGACTTGAAGAGAAGGGCTTCTCCCTTGCGTTTAAAGGACCGTTCCTCTTTGAGTTTGTCTTTAACGCCGGGCAGGACTACGAAGAAAAATGGCACAAGATGGTTGAAAAAGGAATATTGGGACCACTTCCGCTTTCAAGGTTCTATGCTGATATGGACGGCAAAGCCTTAGCCGCAACAACGGAGCTCACCACAAAAGAGGATATTGAAGCCCTCCTGGAGGCGATAGCATGACAATATTTGAAAAGTCCGTAAAGGGAAGAAAAGCCTATAGCCTGCCAAAATTCGACATACCAGATGTTGATATAAACATGCCAGAACATCTTAAAAGAAAGGAAAAGGCCAACCTTCCAGAGGTTTACGAGGTAGAGGTTGTAAGACACTATACAGAGCTTGAAAAGAAGAACTTCTCTGTCGATGTTGGATTCTATCCACTTGGCTCCTGCACCATGAAATACAATCCAAAAATTAACGAAGATATGTCGGCTCTCTTTAGATGGCTCCATCCGTATCAGCCAGAGGAGACAATTCAGGGCGCACTTGCCCTTATGTACGACCTTAAAGAAAAACTCCTTGAGATAACCGGGACAGACGATATGACTCTCATCCCATCCGCTGGAGCCCATGGTGAGCTCACCGGAATGCTTATAATAAGGGCTTACCACCTTGACAGAGGTGATACAAAAAGAAACAAGGTTATCGTTCCAGACTCCGCGCACGGAACGAACCCAGCTTCTGCAACGATGGCAGGCTTCAAGGTTATAGAGCTCAAATCCAGCGGTGAAGGGCTCGTCGACCTCAAAGAACTTGAGAAGCACCTTGATGACACAGTTGCTGCGATAATGCTCACCAATCCAAACACGCTTGGATACTTCGAAAGAGATATCGAAAAGATAGCAAAGATGGCTCATGATGTTGGAGCGCTTCTTTACTACGACGGTGCAAACCTTAACGCTATAATGGGAAAGGCAAGACCGGGCGATATGGGATTTGATGTTGTCCACCTTAACCTCCACAAAACTTTCTCAACACCGCACGGAATGGGTGGACCGGGCTCTGGACCAATAGGAGTAAAAGAGCACCTTAAAGACTTCCTTCCAGTTCCCGTTGTAAGAAAAGATGGAGACAGATACTACCTCGATTACGACCTTCCAAAATCAA
>JAGHBG010000018.1 GCA_021161105.1 Thermotogaceae bacterium
ACCGTGCTTTTTGATTTATTCATTATATCTTGCCGAAAGAGTTTGCGCTGGGGCTTGCAATACCGAATCCGTTCAATTCGTCTGTGAAGTTTGCGTTTTGAGGTTCTGGAGAAAGCGAGGAATCGTTGTTTGCTCTCATATTGGCTTGCAAGTTTTGTTAGTTTTGAAAAAATGTGGCTGGATTTTATTCAATTTGTTTCGTAATAACTTTAATTTTGATTGCTGAAAATCCATAAACCGAGTAGTCTTGTGTTTAATTAATTAAAAGTCTATTGATACTATGGCGGTTCAGTGTTATGTTCATAAAGATTGTTGGCATAATTCTATGGAAATTCTTAAGAATAAGTCTGAATATCTGCAGAATTGTAAACTTTTTCATCCTCTGTATTTTATCACTGAAACAAAATGGGAGGGATGAAAATGGGAGAAGTAGTGAATGTTGGGCAAGAGTTTTTAAACCGGTTCAAAATACCGAAGACATGCTGGGAAGGAAAGATTTCTTATGAACAGGCTCAAATGTTTGAAAAGGAAAAGGTTGCGGAGTTGGAGTATGTTCAATCGGTTCTTCCGCGTTTGCCAGGAGCTCAGTTGGAAGTTTTGTTGATGTCTCCTGCTGCTACTGAGCCTATTAGAGCCTTTATCCCAAGGACGGATTTTGCGCCTTGGGATTGGTGGCTGAACCAGATTAGAGAATGTCCTGAGAAGTATTTTTGGCATTTCTTTTATTCTCCAGTTGTCATCGCAGCGGATGGACAGAGATATTCGAACGCATTGGTTATAGATGTGGACGATATTAAGTTAGAGCCGGTGGAGTATTTTTGGAAATTAATCCCGGCGGAGTCAGAAAAGGTAGATTTTGATATTCTTAAAATTGAATACTTCACCAAGGGAAAACCGTTGCCAAGCTTTATGGTTTGGACTGGGGGAGGAGCCCATCTATATTTCTTGCTTGATAGAGTTTACCCTGTGGGGGAAAATCTTTCTAAGATTAAAACTATTTATAGGTTCCTCAGCCGAGTGTATAATGGGGATACAGGGGCGGGTTTTTTTTTCAAAGGTATATGAGACGAGTGCCTGGGTCTTGGAACTCAAAACCGAAGTATGAAGTTCCCCGTCTTTCCGAGGTATATCCTTTGGAATCACCGGATAGTAGGGTTAGGTATTCCATTGAGGACCTTTGCAGAATTGCTGTAAGACATGTTGGTTCTCTTGTTGTTGATGATGATAATCCTGATGATGAGGAACAATTATTTGTGGCTAATTCCATTGATATTGACTATGAAAGAAAAAGATTTCTGGGAATGTTAAAGAGGGATAGAACGCTAAGATCTATATATAACGGAACTTCAAAGGAATTAAAACCTAACCATTCAGCATCTGAGCGGAGTTTTGTTTTCGCTTTTGCTTTGTTGAGCAGAGGATTCAGCAAAGAATTTACTGAGCAAATGCTACTGGAATGGAAATATGGGATTGTGTATTCGTCTAATAAATATGTAAAAAGATATGGAACTCTTTCAGCGAAAGACCGAAAAGATTGTAAAAGGCGAATTAAACTCTTTGTAAAGAAAGCCGAGGAAAAGATAAATGTTCATAGTGTAGTTTTGACTTATATGCAACCTGGGAAAAAATATTCTGCTCCGGCGCTTTATAGGAAATTATCAAGGTTTATGAAAATAAAATACAATAGGTTTCAAAAGATTCTGAGTTCAATGAGAAAATTGGGGGTAGTTGAGGCGGTGTTGGAGCCGGGAAGGCGAAGAAAAAGGGCAAAAGTGTACTATGTAAGGAGGAAAGATTATTTCTTATAACTCTTTGATATTCTGTGGGATATGAGTCTGTGAGTGGGATATACGTCCTATTATATATTTTGGATATTAGTGAGAGAGAATATTTTAATATTAGAGAGTGAGAGGGAATAATTATTAAAGAAAATTTGCGCGCCAATTCTTTACTGTATACTAGAAAAAATTCCTAAAGACCGCTTTTGTCAGTTTGTGGAACTGATGGTGGATGTGGGGAATGGAAATCTAAGGATATTCAATTACGCGAGAATAACTATGGAGAGTTTGCCCAGTATGGTATCCAGTTATCAGTTGCTAAGTTGAATTGGATGAGTAAGGTTGCTTTTCGGGGATTGAACAGGATAAACAAGCTACCAGGTGAGGCATTTGCTGGTTTTGTTTGGAAGAAACAATTCTCCGCCCGAGGACATCAATGATGAGTTATTATCCCACAGTTCCGAGGTCAAGCAGGAAGATACAGGTCAAACTTGAGATGGTCAAGTATGCGAAGAAGTCTGGTATTTTTGCAACGGTGGGCATTTTGGGACCACGCGTGTCACTGTATCCATGTATCCAGCCCCCGATATGCGGTCGCTTGACTTTTTGCCTTTTTACATTTATTATGTGATGTTGAAAGATGATGAACTTTGACAGGTTTGAAAGGGGTTAAACCTATGGCGGGAGGTTTCTGAGATAATGAATTTTTGGGAGCCGCAAAGTATTCGAAGCAGAAAAATCTATAG
>JAGHBG010000101.1 GCA_021161105.1 Thermotogaceae bacterium
AGTATTAAAAGAGATAGAGAAGAAACATATATCATCCAACTTGAAGCCAAATAAAGCCTTTCGGATTATGACTTATCAGCTTGATTTTAATCCCTTCATTACACCAGATGAAGCTATTTATTTCCTGAACGCAAGATTGAGAGAGATATCAACATACTCTCCGCAGCTTGTGGTATTCCCCAGATATACAGCAAATTTATTTTTGGGACTTCTACCTCTTTCCAGGAAAAAACTCCACTCTGAACAGGGCCTAAAGCTGTCTGAAAAATTATACAAAATTTTGCAAGAGTATTACTCCAAACTTGTAAAAACTATTGGAAAAATAACAAGGGTAAATCTGGTGGCTGGCACAGCGTTTTCTCCTTCTGAAGAAACAATCTTTATGTTTTCTCAGGATGAAATTTTTACATTTAAGGCAAAAGATAACATCAGAATTATAAATGACGGAGAGAACAATATAGCATACCTATTCCCTGGTGAAACTCAAAATTATAAAAGAATTCGCGAACTTCAGGAGATGGGAGTTAACATATTCGTAACCAGCGAAAACTGGAAAGAAAAAAATGAATGGCTAATGAGAACCGGAATATGGGCCAGATCTCAAACTCTGGGAATTTTTGGAATAAACTCAGCTATGGTTGGAAACATCTTCGGAAACGATTTTTACGGTTTATCCTTTATTTCTGCACCAGTCATATTAACAAAAAATTACTCTGGTTTTGTTGTAAAGCTTAATGAGTACAAAGATAAAGGCTTGGTGATAGCTGATATAAATCTGGAAATAATAGAATCTTACACAAAATCCTTACCAAAAACATACAAAAAATACTGGAGTTTGACATGGAGGGGTGAATCTTGAGAATATTGATAACCAACGATGATGGCGTAACATCAGAAGGAATATTGACCCTTGCAAAAACCCTTGCGAAAAAACATGAAGTAATGGTCGTTGCTCCAGAATCAGAAAGAAGTGCCGTTGGTCACGCCATAACGATTCATCTTCCAATATGGGCAGAGAAACTTTCTATATTCGAAGATATTCCTGTTTACTCCACAACTGGAACCCCTGCAGACTGCGTGAAACTTGGTATTGACGTTCTTTTCCCAAATCCTGATGTTGTTATAAGCGGAATCAACCAGGGGCCAAATCTTGGAACGGATGTTATATATTCTGGCACAGTATCCGGTGCCCTCGAAGGGACTTTGTATGGCATACCCTCAATTGCTGTGTCGAGCGCAAACTACTTAAATCCCAACTACAAAACCGCAGCAAAGGCAATATATGATCTCCTTGAACAATTCGATCTCTCCATAATTCCACAATATACTGCTCTTAACATAAATGTTCCAGCCGTTCCTTATGAAGAACTGCGCGGATGGAAGGTTACTCGTCAAAGTAAAAGACGCTGGAAAGACTATTTTGAGGCAAGAACCGATCCATTCGGGAGAACATATTACTGGATGAAAGGAGATGTCATAGAAGACGACAAAGATCCCGATGCAGACTATAAGGCTGTGAATCAAAATTATATATCTGTAACTCCTGTAAGCATCTTTATAACTGAAGAGAATTTCTTTAAAGAACTTAAAAAGGCTTTATCCACGCTGGAATAATGAAATTTTTTGGCGGATCTTTAAAAAAGCTTTTGAAATCATAAACAGAAGCGTTCCCGTTGTCCATATAAATTACATAATCGGCGAATTTAAAATAATCAAACTCATGAGTCGCTACTATCATAGTTTTTTCACCATGAAAGCTTTTAAGGAGATTCACAACGTCTTTTTTTGATTCTTTATCAAGCATTGATAAAGGTTCATCCAGAAGTAACACCTTAGGGTCAAGCACAAGAATAGACGCTATTGCCAGTCTTTGCATGAAACCTCCAGACAGTTCTAAAGGGTCTTTATACCTGTAATCCTGCAAGCCCACAATTTCTAAAACTTCATTTACTTTCTTCTCAATCACATCGGGTTCAATCCCAAGATTTTCCAGCCCAAAAGCTGCATCTTCTTCCACGGTAGAACCTATTATCTGAGTCTGGGGATTCTGGAAAACTATTCCCACTATCTCTCTAAGCTCCCAGGAATCCTTGACTTCTTTGCCATCTATGTATAGTCTTCCAGAAGATGGTTCTATTATCCCTGCTAAAAGCTTCAACAATGTACTCTTCCCTGAACCATTCCTTCCAACAAGAAGGTAAGTCATGTTATTCTCAATCATCATTGAAATGTCTTTTAATATCCTTTTACCATTGCTTTCAAAGTTTACCTTTTCCAGACGGATTTGTATATTCTGACTCCTCCTTCTTTCCATATATCCTCGACATTTCCAAATATCTCTTCCATAAACTTCTTTATCCTTTTTCCACCTTTATTGTGAAATGCAACTACTTGCAAAGTTCCACCATCGTGTAAATGTTCGGGAGCTTCTTCTATCATCTTCATCCAGACCTTTTTACCGGCTGCGATCGGTGGATTTATTACTATCATGTCAAACTTCATTCCCTCCCATGGTTCGTATACATCTCCCCACCTTATATCAATTTCTACATTGTTGTCTTTCGCATTTATTTTGGCAAATTCTACAGCCCTTTTATTTATATCACTCATATAAACCTGCATTTCTGGATGTTCCTTCTTTATTGTTATACCAATGGCTCCGTATCCACATCCTAAATCAAGAACACTCTTGCCATGAACACTCATATGATCAAGAAGTATCCTGGTCGCTTTATCTATTCTTTTGAAAGAATATACACCGCTTGCTGCTTTGAAATTATATTCATGACCGTTTTTCAGCTTTAAAGTAACCTCTCTTACCTTGAGTTTTGATTGTGGTTCCTTTGTATAATAATGCTCAAACTTACCCATTAATATCACCTCACAACATATTTAAGATAACCGGTATCAACTGCTTCTTTCTTGACACAACCCCCTGCAAATAGATAACACCATTATCAAAGCTTTTTCTCAAAGCCTTCTCAACGGTTTTCAAATTTCCCACTCCTATGATATAAGACGACTCTTTCATCACATCAGTCACCATGAAAAGATAAAATAAATATCTTTTTTCTTCTAATATATTCTTCATTTCTTTCATATACATATCTTTCTGAGAAATTATTATATTTGGTTCAACAGCTTCCACCTGAGAAACTGCAAATAAACCCTTTGATGTTCTAAACTCCTTCATATCCATGGTTAGAACTTCCCTTACAGTTATATTAGACACGTCCAATTTTTTTCTGAACATCTCTATTCCGAACTCCATTGGATCAACCCCTGCTATAGAAGCAAGCTTTTCAACCACCCTTCTGTCCTCTCTGGTAGTTGTTGGAGACCTAAGGATAAGAGTATCCGAAATTATCGCGCTCAAAAGAAGCCCCGCTATTTCCCTGTGCAGCTTTACTCCGTAACTCTCATATTGACTATAGATTATAGTAGATGTTGCACCAACAGGTCTTATTAGAACCTTTATCGGATGGGCTGTTTCAAGCCCACCGAGCCTGTGGTGGTCTATAATTTCAACTATTTCAGCTTCTTCTATTCCCTCAACTGCCTGCGATTTCTCTGAATGGTCAACAATGATAACTTTCTTCTTTCCCGGATTTATTAGATCATGACGCGTAATTATTCCTTCTATTCTTCCTTCATTGTCCAGAACAACAGCCACTCCATCATCGCTTTCCATTAAATCTTCTGCGAAGTCCTTCAACAGAACAGATGAAGAAACCGCCAGCGGATTCTTTTTTGCTATGGTGACTCCGGGAAAACTTAACCTCAAAAACCTAACCACATCGAAAGAAGAAAATTCGGTCCTAAGCATTGTAACATTTCTTTCTGAAGCTAATCTTTTAACACCATCGCTAATCTTCACCCCATCGGTTACTATCACATATTTGACTCCATTTTCTATGCATCTGATCAATATATCCTCTCGATCACCTATTATTAATATCTTATTGTTACATGAATACTTTCCTGGATCTTTTGCAGAAAATGTAGCTATTAAGGGTAAGCCTTTAATATATTCATCACTACCTTTACTCAGAATATCCGCATTGAGTAGTTTTGTTAATTTCTCTACTTTTATAGGACATTCATCAAAGGATATTCGGTTAAATTCTCTCAAAAAACGTCTCGCTATTTCCCTTTCTGTAACAAGACCGTAAAAGAATCTTTTATCATCCGCAAGTGGTATAGTCCTTATTCCAGAATCCAGCATGAGGTTGCCCACTTCATATATAGTACTCCTTACGTGAGCTGTTAAAACTCTTTTTGTCATAGCATCTTCAACAGTTGTGTACACATGAGTAACTTTCTGAGGTTTCTCAACTCCAAAGTATGAAAGGACAAAATCAGTTTCTGGATTAACATCATCTGTAATTGAGGGAACATATTCATTTGAACGGTCTATAGTACTTTTTAAATAAGAATACGCTATCGCAGAAGCAACGCTATCTGTATCCGGCTTTTTGTGGCCAATTACAAAAATTCTATCCTTCCTCATTGCCTGCTTTCTCCTCCCTATACAAAAGCGCCCTTATCAGAAACTCTCCTATTTGAAAAGGAACTTTCCATCTTTTTGAAGGTGATTGAAAAAATCTATAAGCCCACTCAAACCCCATTTTTATCACCCAATCAGGAGCTCTTCTTTTCACACCTGACAACACATCAAAACTTCCACCAACCCCCATAAAAAGACCTTTCTCAAATTTTTCAAGATTTCTCCAGATCCAGAATTCCTGCTTAGGAGCTCCCATAGCGACAAAAACTACATCCGGTTTCAACGACACAATTTCAGATACAGGTCCTTCTCCTCCAAAATACCCATGATGATATCCTACAACATTAACCTGATCTTTATAAATTTTCCAGAGTCTTTCTACAACCTCCTCTTTTGCCCCAAGAAAGTAGAACTTCCACTTTCGCTTCTTTCCAATTTCCAGAAGATCCCTCATTATGTCTACGCCTGGATACCTTGGAATATCTCTTTTGTGTTTAAGTTTTCCAACAAGGTGTATACCGAACCCATCAGGTACAACAAAGTCAGATTCTTTTATTGCCCTTCTGTATTCTGGATCTTTAGCAACTCTTAACATAATTAGAGCATTTGCTGTAACAACAAAAGTTCTTTTTTCGTTGTCAATTCTGTTTATTAAAGCGTCCAAGATCTCATCTTTGGGAAGCTCTAAAATTTCAATTTCAAAAAGCTCCATTCAAAACCTCCTCAGACATCAAACCGTATAAAAATAATCGCCGGCATAACGCCGGCTTTGGTGCCGAGGGCGGGACTCGAACCCGCACGGGTTTAACACCCACTTGATCCTGAGTCAAGCGCGTCTGCCAATTCCGCCACCTCGGCATCCAGCGATGGTATTTTACTATATAAACGCATTGTATTCAACATATTGTGATAAAATGCAGTTATTATAAATGCTACGAATTAAAACCAAAACTCATAGCTGTTGAACCCCAATCAATAAAGTGTTATCAGAGATATTCACTGTATAACAAGAATTTAAACTTTACATCAATGCTGAGATTTATATTAAATTTTTGCAGTTCATCTCAAATATTTTTCTTCCATGAATTTTACAAATTTTTTCGCAAGCTCAGGATCAAATTGTGTGCCTGCATTTTCCAATATATACCTAAGAGCCTTCTTGGGTGACCAGCTTTTCCTGTAGGGTCTTTCACTTGTAAGCGCATCATATACATCAGATAAGATTATTATCTTTGTTTCAAGAGGTATTTCATCACACTTAAGTTTATACGGATAACCTTTTCCATCACATCTTTCATGATGATATCTAGCAATTCTTGCGATCTCAGAATATCCAGGAATTGTTCTTAAGATTTCATTTGTGATAATAGGATGCCTCTTTATTACTTCAAATTCGTCGGAAAGAAGTTTTTCTGGTTTAAGCAAAATTTTTTCTGGGATTCCTATTTTACCTATGTCGTGTAAAAGCGCTGCTTTATATATTATTCTCAGTCTTTTTCCTTTTATTCCAATCTCTTTAGCAAATTCTCTGGCAACAGTAGCCACTCGTTTTGAATGACCCGCTGTGTACGGATCTCTTGTTTCAAGCATTTTTATCATTGGCAAAAGCGCGTTTTCTTGCTGTGAATATTTTGCAAACCTTTCGAGCAATCTGTAATAAGTATGATGAGAAACGACAAAAAAAGCTATAATCAATATAATAAGTTTGATATTTACCCCTTTTTCCATTACTTTCACTTTATAATTTTTCAGTATTTCATTTCCGTCATCACTTTTGATAACTCTAAATCTTTTGCTTTCAATCATAGACAGTATATTTTCCTGTTTTATATAAATTTGTAGATTTTTTCCTCCTACTTCTATGTTCACAACAATGTTATTTCCACAACCTTCAGCCTCAACACCTTCCTCCTTTTTACAG
>JAGHBG010000231.1 GCA_021161105.1 Thermotogaceae bacterium
CGTCGGATACCTGTGTGAAACAGGGGATTTTATAAGGAGGGATATTGAAGGGAAGCTTCCTAAAGAAGGTTCTCTGGCAGTCATAAAAGATATCGGAGCTTACGGATATTCTATGGCGAGTAATTACAATTCCATACCAAGACCTCCGGAGGTTTTAGTAAGAGAGGATGGCACAATAAAACTCATAAGGAAAAATGAGAGCATCGGGGATTCACTCCATGGCGTCATATTCTGACTAAAAAACCACTAAAAAATCCCCCGCAAAATGCGGGGGAAAAATAGGGGGTCATCTATTTTTTAAGAGGCTTTTGGCTTTCGTTTATTTAGACACAGACTTTTCACGAAAGTTCAAAAATTAAATAATCGTAATTCAAAAACTGAAATTTATAAGAGCAGATTTTAAAAAAAGGAAAAGATGAAAGCCTTTTGTGTTAAAATTGCATGATACAAATATTTGGGAGGAAGCGATATGATATTCTGGATATTCTCCAAGGCATTGTTCTCTACATGGATATACTACGCGCCAGAAAGGCTTCTTTTTGATGCCGGTGAAGGTGTATCAACAACGATGATGAGCAAGGTGTATGCCTTTAAAAAAATCTTTTTAACTCATGGACATGTTGACCACATATCAGGTCTCTGGAACATAATAAACACAAGAAACAACGCAATGGGAGACAGAGAAAAACCTCTGGAAGTTTATTATCCTAAAGGAAACAGGGCTATTGAAGAGTTTTTGAAATTCATAAAAAGGGCGAATCCTGAGCTCAGATTTTCTTTTACAACAAATCCACTCAAAGAAAGAGAAAAGGTTTTTTTAAGGAAAGCAGGCACCTTCAATAGATATATCTTGCCTTTTAAAACTGTTCATGCACCTGGTGAAAAAAGCTTTGGATACCATATATTTGAAGTTAGAAGAAAGTTAAGGCCAGAGTATCAGAGTATGCCTCCTTCAGAAATAGCAAAACTTGTTAAAAAGCTGGGGCAGGACGCCGTAACCTATGAATACCACAAAAAACTTGTGACTATATCTGGAGACTCTCTCGCTCTTGATCCCGAGGAAGTTAAAGGAACAGAACTTTTAATTCATGAATGCACATTTCTCGATGCTAAAGATAGAAGAATTAAAAATCATGCTTCAATAGATGAAGTAATTGAATTAATTAAAGAATCCGGAGTTAAGAAGGTGATACTATATCACATATCCACAAGGTACTTAAGAAAGATTGACAGGATAATATCCAGATACAGAAAGGAAATAGAAGATGTAGAGCTTTATGTGGTTGATCCCAACAAGGGGTTGATCCTGTGACAGTTGAGCAGCAAGCAAAACTTATAATAGAAAAATTTCCAAGACTTATAACGGAAAAGGACCCCTTTAAAGTTCTTATAAGAACTATATTAAGTCAGCGCTCAAGAGATGAAAACACCGATGAAGCAGCAGAAAATCTGTTCAATGCTGGGTACGATACGCCAGAAAAACTTGCAGCAGCTTCTCCAGAAGAGTTATATGATCTTATAAAACCTGCTGGAATGTACCGCCAGAAAGCAAAAAGAATAATAGAAGCATCAAAGGCTATACTGAAAAAGTTTTCTGGAAAGGTTCCTGACACTCTGGAGGATTTAACTTCCCTCCCGGGGGTCGGTAGAAAAACAGCAAATATAGTCCTTTATGTTTCCTTTGGGAAAGAGGCTTTGGCAGTGGACACACATGTTCACAGAATATCCAATAGACTTGGATGGGTTAAAACGAAAACACCAGAAGAAACAGAATTTGCACTCATGAAAATACTTCCAAAAAAACTCTGGGGACCTATAAACGGAAGCATGGTGGAATTCGGTCAAAAGATATGCCGCTCTATAGGCGCGCGTTGCAACGAATGTCCACTAAAAAATGTGTGCCCTTCCTCAAAGGATAAGGGGAATAAAAGATAAAAGTCTGCAGAGGCTAACTTTAAAATCCTTTATTCTGAGATATTCTCAAAGAAACAAAAGGAATAGGGCCCTTAATGGTTTGCGTTGAACCTATGGGAAACGTAAAGAAAGCCTCAGCGGCAGCTTCAAGATCAACTGCTCCTAAAGATAACGAGTATGATAGTCTTGGCCCTATCAAAAACAAAAAGTTATCAGGTCCTATGGTAAATTCTCCTTCATTCATTGTGGTTAATGCAGTTATCACATTGAAAGTTCCACCAATTCCAATACTTGAAAAGTAAAAAACATACTCTGCCTTTGTTTCAAATCCCCATATGCCTTCTGAATTTGTTAAACCCAAAAGAAAGTTCAAAAATCCGTTTCCAGTATCCATCCCAATACCTATGTATGGAAATATGTGGCCCGTAACATCTACCCCCGCAAAAAAGTACGGAGCAGCAAATGCTATCGACATGGAAAGTAGAAAGATAAAAATCTTTTTTGTCATAGTTTCTCCTCCCTTCTTAATGATTGGACGCTTAAATATACGAGTGGAAAGATGACAAAGAGTAATGTCCCCATCTTTCCAGTTGTAAAAACACCTTTTGCCAAGGATTTTGTGAAAAAATACAAAAAGAACCCAGCAATGGCCGAGAACATGGTAAAGCCCGCAATCCTCCATCTTAACGCCACAAACGTTGCAAAAAGTACATAAATTCCTATTGCAGATTCTATAAAACCTTCAGCGGTAAAACCATGGGAGAGAAGGGTGAACAGAAGAACAAGAATTCCAAAAAGTCCTCCAACCCATTTTATGAGTTTGTTTCTTTCAAGAATTCGATCAGCGGAAAGGAGATTTTTGAGAATGAATCCAAAAACGATAAAAGCGTTCATTGCTTCCAGATCAACCTTTTTTGAAAAAGCTATCAAAAGCGAGAAAAATATTCCTAGTATAGCGAGGGTGTAGGTATTAGCACGGCTTCTGTAGAACATGACCATCTCATC
>JAGHBG010000017.1 GCA_021161105.1 Thermotogaceae bacterium
GAAATCATATTCCCTACAATTCCGTCAGACATAGTATTTGCAGATTCTATTCCAGTCTGAATGAAAACATCTTTTGCATATTCCTCTTCTTCCGTTTCATCTTTTTCAAACATAAGTGATAAAGCCGGATTAAAATGTTTTGCTATATCTGACCAGACTCCATGTTGTTTTATATTATCTTCTTCAAGAGTCTCATATCTATTATTAAGATCATCTAATTCGGACATGATTACCTCCTGGCGTTTTTGTCATAGAGGTTTGTTGCTTTATAAAGAAGCCTTGAAAGATCAAGATCTACTCCACCTCTTCCTGGGCTTTCTCCTGTTAAGTCAAAAAGCATTTTAGTTTTTTCCTGATCAGTGAACTTCATCACCTGCTCCTTTGAAAGCATATTACCATCAGCACCCATAAAACCATTTACAAGTTTATTATCTTCTTCCGACATATCAGAAGTTTTCCCTGTCCAGAAATTTGTCTTTTGTCCTGCAAATGTTTCAGGAGTTTTTACAACTGTCTGATCTTCCGGACTCAACGAACCTCCTTCTGAAGCAAATGTTTCAGGAGCCCCAAGATTCATATTTTCAGAAGCAACTGCAGAAGTAAGGTCTTTTGTCTCAGGAGAAAGCCCTTGTCTTACAGGTGGCTTCCAATTTTCACTTTCACTAAAAGCTTTCAAACTATCAGCAACTTCATCAGAATTCTTACCAGTAAGTGCTGTTAAAGTACCATCAGCTATACCAGTTGCTACTTCAGGTATCCATTTAGCTAAGAATGTAAGTAATCTATCTGCCATTTTCTTCCTCCAATAATAATATATAATCTACAATAACCCTCAAAGACAGTGGTGTCAAATATTCTTCTGTACTTCTTAAGATCCTTTTGACATCCAAATTCTTCATTTCTCTAAATTTTTCTCCAATATGCGGCAACGTCCTAGACTGCGAAGACATCGTATTCCTCCTCATCATATGCATATTCTTCTGCTTTTCCAGTGAATAAACTAATCTCACTCCCTTCCGGAAATGGAATGAATACATCTTTGTGATTTATTTTTGCAAGACAATCAAGCATATCATCATGCTCTATAAACGGAAAGATCGTAAACTCTTCTTCTTTAAAAGCCTTCACCAGATCAACATTTATTCCCTCGTAATTTGTGTAAAATAGTTGCTCCGGAAAGAATATTCTGCCCTGTTCAAACATCGGAACTAATGAAAGGATCCTGGCTTGCTTATTCGTTCCTTCGTGCATAGGCGTAATATGGAACCGGTAGTTGTTTTGTTCCATGACATACTCGAAATGTTCACGGTCTGATTGCATCGCCACTTCTTCATAGCCGGTGAATACCGGATCATATTTTTGCTGCAGTCGAAATAACGTAGTGGCTCTCTCCGTAAGTGATAACTTATCCCTAATAAAATCAATAACATAGTAATTCCTGTCAGGACCCAGGCCAATAACAAAGAAAACAGTATAATCATTTTTCTTCCCCTTCTTCGATGCCGGATCACATATAATCATTACATTAAGACCTTTAAATATAGTCGCTGGCCAATGCTGAATCCACTCTTCTTTGAACCCCTGTTTGTTTTCCTGGAGTGGATCCATTAACATCTGTGAAGCAAATATATAAGGGCCCATCGTTTTATACTTCGTTGCAAGCATTTTCTTTGTCATAAAAACAGGTTCACCGAGTAGGGTCCCATCTTTGGTTGCTGGAAAAAGTCTGGGCTTTACTTCCCCGGAATTCTTAATATGGTTATAAGTATCATACATGTGATAAATCGTACCTTCATGCCACATCCTGCCAGGTTCATCTTCACTCCATCTGGTACGCCCAAGGTTCTGAGAAAGCTTCCAACCATCTGTAGCCTTATCTCTCATCGTCTGAGTTAGACAGGTCTTATCTGTTACGACATCATTGTAGATACGCAGCATAAAATGTTTCGAAGTTGGCTGAGCATCAATAAGACCCCAAGCCTCAAGAGTCTGTTCGTTAGGGTTCGTTTTTCTTTTGACACAAATTCCCTCCTGTGCTGACCAACTAAATCCGTACTTCCGGGAATCCTTCTTCGGATTAGCCCAGAAAATTTCAGGGAATAGCCATTTTAATGTTTCATTATCTTCAAGCTCTTTCATTATCATTTTAAGGAAAGCTCTTGCTATTGGTCTGTTGAATGAAAATATTACAATTGTTATTTCCTGATCTAAACAAATCTCCTGGATAGATCCCCAGAAAGATATGATTGTACTTTTATAATGTTCTCTTGCCCATAAATCCAAACAGCCATCAGGCTCTGCTTCAACCATACGGCATTGCTTATAAACCCAATCGCTGTCTGCATCTATACGGCCAAGAACACGGGTACCAAGGTAAAAGCGATCCGTTAGTACCAGTTTTCTCATTGCCTGCCGTAGGCTCTCATTGCCGGTCTTATGCTTAACATCCAGCGATGAGGCTTCCTGCAGAATTTTATCGTAAAATTTATTAGTTTCGATCCTTGTCAAAGGTCACTCCACTTAGATCTTTTTTCTCTTTCTTTTCTCTTTTTAATCTGGCCATTTTTTTTCCGAAACTTTCTACTTCCGGAGAGATATCTTTTTCTGGAGCTGCAGAATCAACAGCTACTATTTTTTCTTTTTTTACTTTCTTCTTTTCCGGTTTCGCATCTGTATAAAGAACTTTACCTCTGAAAGGGCCCTTTGGAGAAACTTCCCTATAAGCTCTTCCACACTCCCGGCAATTTACTGTCAGTTCAAAATACCGTATTTTGTCAGCTGTCTCTGTCTCCTGTAATTTTACATACCCATCGTCTTCACACTTACATTTCTTTAAAAATCTTGCTCTCATCCTTTTCTCCTTTTTATTTGCTTCTCAAGTGTCCGATACATTTTCCTTCTTGTCTGTCTCGGCATTGCATTATATATCTTCATCACTTTGGCTTCCGCCTCTTCTCTGGTTATCCCCATTTTATTAATAAACCCCAGGGCCCGGAACAAGCTCTTAAAATAATTGCCAATTGGCAAAAA
>JAGHBG010000038.1 GCA_021161105.1 Thermotogaceae bacterium
AAATGGTGAAAAATGAATATCGTAAATATCGTAAAAATTGGTAGATGTTGTAAACTTGCAATTTATTATGTCTGAGAAATTTTCATTAGCAGCTGTAATTGAACTAATTCATCATGTTGTTTTCTTGTGTTAATTTTGTCAGAAAATTTTACATGAAAAGGGAGCCGTTATTTTTAATTCACAAGGGGAAAAATCGGTTGTGTCAAGTAAATCATGTCTCTTCATGTATGTTAAATTTTGTGTTCAAGTCTGCTTATTTTCAATAGTATCTCTTTATAGCTGCTTAAATTTTCGTCTGCCGCACATTAGCCTTTGTGTGAGTCTCTTTTCGGGTTAGGTTTGCCTTTCTTTTTTGTCATCTTCTCAAGCGTTTCTTTCACGATTTTTATGGTGTATGATAAAATTTCTCTGGTTGTTAGGCTTATTTTGGTACATCCTTTCTTGTTATGTTTTCTATTACATGGAGATTTCACCCTATTTTGTGTACAGGAAATTGCACAAAACTGTACTATGTATATGATTTTTTTTGTTCATTGAATCTTTAATTTGTAGGCAACTGGGATTATAATAATAACAATGAAAACGGAAATAAAAGGAGGTGTGAAATATGATTTGCAAAAAAGATGGAGAATATCTCTTTATAAGGATGGATGATGGGGAAGATTTTTATGAAATTTTATATAAGGTTTTGAAGAAAGAAGGAATTTTTTCAGGTATTGTAATAAATGCTATAGGGATGCTCAAAGATTTTGAGATAGGCTGGTTCAATATGGAAAAAATAGAATACGAAAGGGAGAAAATCTCGGTTCCTCATGAGCTTGTCTCTACAAACGGGAATGTATCTGATAGGGATGGAGAGCCTTTCGCTCATCTTCACGTAGCTCTCGCGGGTCCTGCAAGAAACATAGTTGGAGGACATCTTTTTTCTGCAAAGGTTTGCAATACAGTTGAAATGTTTATAAAAAAGCTTGATATAAATCTTTACAGAAAAGAAGGAAAAACATTCAGAGCTATCGATGTGAGATGATTCTTCTCACTATTACGTGAAATTAAAGATTCTTTGTAGTTGAATCATTATGAATTATGGTAAAACAACCTATAAGTTGTTGGTTTACGACAGTGCAAACCTTGTTTACTGGACGTTATAAGAGAAGAGATTTTTATATTAAAAGATTTCCATGTTGCGGTTGTAACGCAATCAATCTTTTTCTTAAAGAGAAAGGGTTATTGATATGAGTGCGCAAAACAATTTGAAATTCGCGGAGATTTTGAGAAACCTGATAACTTTTGTATTGCTTTCTTTGGTTTTACATAAATTATTTAAAGACTCTGGGTTATTCTTTATTAGCTGAATTTTGCATATATACTTTTTGCATGTTAGCCAAGTTTTGCTGTAGAATTTTTTTTGCAGAGGTTCATCCAGAAATTAGCAGGTTGAAAAAGGAGGGGGAGATTGTGAGAAAACTTTTGGTGGTGATTTTAAGTATTCTGGTAGTTTTTGCTTTTTCCACAAAAATTACTATATGGTGCTCTGAGAAGCAGGTAGATATTTTGCAAAAACTTGGGCAAGATTATAAAGCTAAAACGGGCGTTGAAGTTGAAGTTCAGCAGGTTGATTTTGGTTCCATAAAGCCAAAATTTCTTAACTCAGCTCAAGCTGGGGAAGGTCCAGATATTATTGTAGGGGCTCATGACTGGCTGGGAGAATTGGTTGTAAACGGTCTGCTGGAACCCATCAATTATCTTCCGGACAAAGGAGAGTACTATCAAACTGCTATTGATGCTTTCACTTTCAATGGAAAACTTTATGGAGTTCCTTACTCAATGGAAGCCGTTGCGCTTATCTATAACAAAAGTTATGTAGAAGATCCACCCAAGACAATAGAGGAACTTATTGGAATAGCAAAGCAGATTGATGAAGAGTACGAGGGTGAAGTTAGGGGGTTTGTTTATGATGCAGCAAACTTTTATTTCTCTGCTCCCTTTATATTTGGATATGGTGGATATATCTTTAAAAGCACACCCAAGGGTCTGGATGTTCATGATATAGGACTTGACAATGAAGGGGCAGTAAAAGGAGCAGCTTTGATAAAAAGATTTTATGATGAGGGAATTCTTCAGAGTGGGGACAACTACAATGTAATGGATTCACTCTTTAAAGATGATTCTGCGGCTATGATAATTAACGGGCCATGGGCTGTTAAAGCCTATAAAGATGCTGGAATTGACTATGGTGTTGTACCTATTCCTATGCTTGAACCTGGAAAGCCTGCAAAACCATTTGTTGGGGTACAAGGATTCATGGTTAATTCTAAATCACCAAATAAGGAAATAGCCCTGGACTTTCTCATTAAATTTATTGCAAGTAAAGATACGATGTACAATCTTTATCTTGGAGATCCAAGACTTCCGTCCAGGAAAGATGTCTTAGCTCTTGTTAAAGATAATCCTGATGTCGTTGGATTTACCAACAGTGCAAAGAATGGTATACCAATGCCAAATGTACCGGAGATGGCACCTGTCTGGGGAGCTATGGGAGATGCTTTGAGCCTTATTATAAACGGGAAAGCAGTACCAGAAGAAGCTATGAAAAATGCAGTTAAGAAGATTAAGGAGCAGATAGAAAAGTAATATGATGTGATATAATTTAAGTGAATTTGAAGCGCCCCGCTTTTGCGGGGCTTTTTGTTGGAAACCATTTTGTTTAAGATAACGAAAAAGATATTATTGATAAAAGTTTTTTTCATTGTATAATTAATTGGAGAAAGCTTTCAGGGGGAAAGCGGATAGTGAGCTTTATTATAAGGAAAGAAGTTTTGATGGATGTAGTGGTGAAGAGAATAGAAAGCTGTTTTTCTTGTCCTCTGGGACCAACAAGGATCAATCCCGTTCCGGGGGAGGGCAGTTTGGATTCACCTGTTATGTTTGTTGGTGAGGGGCCAGGAGAGGAAGAAGATAAAACAGGTAGGCCGTTTGTGGGAAAAGCAGGCAGATTGTTGACTCAAATGATGGAAGAGGTGGGACTTTCAAGGGAAAAAGTTTATATAACAAATGTTGTAAAATGTAGACCTCCAAATAATAGAGTTCCTACAAATCAGGAGATGCTTACTTGCTCTCATCATCTTTTGGCGCAAATTCAGATAATAAATCCAAAAGTTATAGTTCCATTAGGAGCAACTGCTTTAAACTTCTTTTTAGAAAAGAAAGTGTCAATTACAAAAATGCGTGGTAAAGAGATTGAATGGATCGGTGGCATAATACTCTTCCCGACCTTTCATCCAAGTTATTTGCTAAGAAACAGAGCAACGGGTCCAGGATCACCGTATGATCTTGCAATGCAGGATATGAAGAGAATAAAGGAGTATTATGACAAATACCGAAAAATCTGAAAGGAGGAAGGAGAAATGAGAAGAGGAAGGAAAAAGGAGATAACGGTCCACCTTGAAGACTACCTGGTAGCTGTATATGAGATAACCAAAAAACAACCGGCGGCCAGGGTGAGTCAAATAGCCCGCAGGCTTGGAGTTAGTCTTCCAAGCGTTACAAATGCTATGAAAAGGCTATCTGATCTTGGGTTTGTTAATTATGAGAAATATAACATGATAACCCTTACAAGGAAAGGAAAAGAGAGAGCAAAAATCAAGGAAGAACTCCAGTCAAGGTTCAGAGATTTCTTTATGGATGTTATAGGTCTTGAGTCGGCGGTTTCTGACAAATTAGCGAGAAGTTTTTCACACTATGTTGATGAGAGTGTTAAAGACAGATTTGATAAGTTCTATGAGATAATAAAAGACTTTAATGAGAAAAAAACAAAAGAATTGGTGGAATTCATAGAAGAGAGCAGAAAACTTTCAAGAGGTGAAAAAGGAAATGAATAATATTCTGGTAACAGGTGGAGCTGGTTTCATTGGCTCCAACCTTGTTGAAAAGCTTATAGAAATGGGTGAAGGGGTTGTAGTTGTTGATAACCTTTCAACAGGAAAGGTGGAAAATCTATCTCATGGGGCTTTATTCTACGAGCATGATATAACTGATGTTGAGATGCTGAAAAGAATCTTTTTGCTTCACAAACCCAGGTATGTTTTCCATCTTGCAGCACAGGCGAGCGTGTCGAAATCTGTAAGAGAGCCAGATTTCGATGCTAAAGTGAATATAATCGGTACTTTAAATTTGCTCAAACTTTCAGTGGAGTACGGAGTTGAAAAATTTATATTCTCATCAACCGGTGGGGCAATCTATGGTGATGAGGTGTTCAGAGTTCCTACTCCAGAAACAGAGTTTCCAAAACCAATATCGCCCTACGGAATAGCTAAATTCTCTGTTGAAAATTATCTCAGATTTTTCAACCATGAATTTGGGCTGCGGTATACGATTCTCAGATACGGTAATGTATACGGACCAAAGCAGGATCCTTACGGCGAAGCAGGAGTTGTGGCTATATTTACAGAAAGAATGTTAAGGAACGAGGAAGTAAAGATATTCGGTGATGGGGAATATGTCAGGGATTATGTTTTTGTTGAAGATGTTGTTGAGGCAAATATAGCCGCCATGGACAGAGCTGATGGAGAAATAGTAAATATTGGAACTTCAAGGGGAACTACCGTTAATGAGCTTTTCAGGATGTTGAAGGAGATAACTGGATATAAAAAAGATCCTGTATATGCTCCACCAAGGCCAGGAGATCTGAGAAAGAGCATTCTCGATATATCGAAGGCTGAGAAAGTTCTTGGTTGGACACCTAAGATAAATCTTGAGGAAGGTCTCAAGAGAACTGTGGAGTGGTTTAAGAAGAAATTGGAAGAATGAAAGCCGGTCTTTGGCCGGCTTTTCTTTCTTTTTATAGTAACATTTCTCTTAATTCGTTGAAGTATTTCTCCTGTTTTTCGAACATTTCTTTAGCGTTTTCTTGTGAGTATTCATGATCGTATCCACATAAATGTAGGGATGAGTGAATAAGTGTTAGAAGGAGTTCTTCAATAAACTCAAAACCAAAATCTTTAGCGTTTTTTTCCACAATCTCAGGACAAATTATTATTTCTCCAAGCATGTCTTCATCTTTATAAGGAAAAGTCAAAACATCTGTTGGCCCATCTTTTTTTCTGTATTTTTCGTTAAGAGCAGTGATCTCTTTTGCATCGACAAAGGCTATGGAGACTTCACCTGAGTTGTTTTCCCTTTCAAGAACATGCTTCACAACTTTCTCTACAAAATCATGTTTTATCTCATATCTTGTTCGATTTGTTATCTCCATCGATGACCCCCTCCTCCCCTTTTTTAGGATATTCGATTCTTTTATGATAAGAGCTTGTAACAACTCTTGCAAATTCTTCTATTAAAAGTTCAATATCTTCCAGAGTGAGTCCAGAGTTTTCCAGTTGTCTTTCTGTAAATATGCCCATAACGGTTTCTTCCACGGCAGCCTGGATTTGAGCTGGGGACTTGTTGCCTGAGAAGGTTCTTGACACTGCTTCTACAGAGTCAGCGAGCATAATGATTCCAGATTCCTTAAACCTCGGCTTGAGCCCAGGATATCTGAAATCATCCTCACTTACCGAAGGATTCAACTTTTTGGCCTTTTCGTAAAAATATTTCTGTACCCTTGTTCCGTGATGTTCTGCTATTACGCTTTCTATTAATATTGGGAGTCTGTTCTTTTTTGCAAGGTGAATGCCGTATTTTACATGTTCATCCAAAATAAGATGGCTAAGATATGGACTTATGTTATCATGAGGATTTTCTATTCCGATTTGATTCTCCACAAAAAACGCTGGCCTTTTTATTTTCCCAATATCGTGGTAATATGCAGAAACCCTTGCGAGGAGTGAGTTGGCGCCTATTTTTTCTGCTGCAGCTTCTGCAAGATTAGCAACCATAGAGCTGTGCTGATAAGTTCCCGGAGCTCTTATACTTAATAACTTCAATAAGGGATGATTTAGGTTGCCCAGTTCCATCAAACCTATATTTGAGTAAATTCTGCTTGTATATTCTATATACGGCAGTATGCCAAGTACTATAACGGATGATATGAAAGGGTTGAGAGCTATCAAGGGCATCTCGAATTTTCCTGCTATACCTGTTAATATCCATTTGAGAAAAATGAATATTACACCTGCTATTGCAGCTATACCAGCTGATTTCATAACATCAGATCTTCTATAGACGGTTTTTAATGTTTTAACGACCACAAGTGTCATTAACGCACCATATAAGAAGATCCATATATCTTCCTGGAAGTGGATAAACATAAGTATAGATATAAAAAATCCAAGATTTTTCGCAGATTTCTCGCCGAAAAGCAGGATGGCAAGTGCAGTAAATAAGTATATTGTTGAAAGAACATTTCCAAATTTGTTAATGATTAGTGCTGTTGAAAGGACACTTGCTATTACGATGGAGTTGAAGGTTATACTGAAGCTTTTGTGAAGCTTGAAAATGTTGCTTCTAAAACTTTCCTGTATAAATAAGTGCCATAAAAGCATGGCAAATATAAGCTCAATAAGAAAAGCTTTCCAGGATGATGGCAAAAGTAGATTTAAAAAGATCACAGTTAGTATTGGAGTGAGAAACTGATTCATTTATCGTCTACTCTCCTTGGATGTTTCGTATTCTTCATAGGCCTTTATTATCTTTTTAACCAGAGGATTTCTCACAACGTCTTCTTCTGTAAGGTAGATGAACGCAATTCCTTCAATTCCTTTTAATATCTTTTGACATTCTATAAGAC
>JAGHBG010000260.1 GCA_021161105.1 Thermotogaceae bacterium
CCCAAAATTCTTGTATAATGTTATGGGTTCTCCATCATAGTGGAACATTATTCCTCCAGACAACCTTACGCACGGCATGAAGAAAACATCTTTATAATTGGCAGAAATATATATGCCACTTTCAAAACTTTCGAAAGTTCCCTCTAAATCACTGGCTGTATATCTTCCATAAAATCCCATTTTACTTTCTGAATTGCCTTCTCTCGAGAATACGTAAGAAATTTCTCCTTCATATACCATGTTTAAATCTGCAGTCGAATCAAATCCAGACGTTTGAACCAACCTTCCCCCAACATCCAACTCAAATCCCCACATCTTGAAACCAACAGCCCCAAATATATTTGTGAAATCGAAAAACGTTGCTATCCCAATTCCCCCTCCAAAATCTCTTTTTGTAAAACCAAATTTCATATATCCTCCTAATTCTCTCATGGATGCTCCAACTTCTATAAAATTTAAAAGTCCATACCGTACAGCAGAAGTGGGATTTCCAGCCGACATAGAGACTCTTCCCATTGGCAAAACCCACGGGTCCAGTGAAACAAGCGCTCCCATTGATACACTCACCAGCACCAAAACACTCAGCAAAATTACCAGCTTTTTCATAAAAAATCCCTCCTTAATAATATCCCACTATGCCACTTTGAAGCTCTGTTACTGCATCAAGAATTTCCTGGGGAGTTATTAACTCTCCATTTACTTTATTAACGAGTTTTACTCTTACATTATTTTTGATAAGGCTCAATATTTCGTGGGCGTATTGCCCCAGGTTCATTTCGGCTATAATTACGGAACCAACTCTTGAGAGTAATTCTTTAAGTCTAGTCCTTGGCACAGGCCAGATTGTAATAGGTCTAAAGAGTCCTACTTTTATTCTATCATTTCTTGCAATTTTAACGGCTCGCATTGCACTTCTTGCAGTGATTCCATAGGCTATTATTAACACTTCTGCATCTTCTGTCATATATTCATCGTATATAGATATCTCATCTGCATGAAGCCTTATTTTCTCAACTAACCTTCTTATAAGTCTTTCAGCAATGTCTGGACTCGCCATCGGGAATCCTGCTTCATCATGAATAAGTCCTGATACATGAAATCTCGCTTTACCCATTTCAACCAGTGGTTGTGGTGTTGGTTCAGCGTACTCCTCAGTCTCATAAGGCAAAAAAACCTCTTCTTCTTTTATTTGTTCCTCTCTTAACCTGTTATATATAAAAACCTCCTTCTCACTGGGCATTATGAAATTTTCCCTCATATGTCCAAGCGTCTCATCCATAAGAAATACAACTGGAGTTCTATATTTTTCAGCAAGGTTAAAAGCTGTTATTATATATTTGTAAACTTCCTGAACTGACGAAGGATAAAGCGCAATTATTGCATGGTCTCCATGAGTCCCCCACCTTGCTTGCATTATATCTCCTTGAGAAGTTTTCGTCGGAAGACCCGTTGAAGGTCCACCCCTCATTACATTCACAAAAACCGTAGGAGTTTCTGTCATTATTGCGTAACCGATCGCTTCCTGCATTAGAGAAAAACCAGGCCCAGAGGTCGCTGTCATTGATTTTACACCCGCCAGAGAAGCCCCGATTATAGCTGCAGCAGATGCAATTTCATCTTCCATTTGAATGAAAACTCCCCCAACCCCTGGGAGCTCTCTGGCCATAACTTCTGCTATTTCCGAGGCAGGTGTTATGGGATATCCAGCATAAAATCTGCACCCTGCTCTTATCGCCCCGAGTGCTGCTGCTTCGTCACCCTGCATTAGAACTGTTTTAGGCATATTATCTCCTCCTGTTCCCTCTTATTTCTTCAAATATTGAGTAGATTCCCAAAAACATAAGAGAAAGGTTCATAAAAAGCAGTATTATCAAAAAAATCAGTACATAAAAACTGTCGGCTAAATCCCAATTAATGGCAGACAACACCACAAAAACTGCACTGACACCACTTATAAAAGACGCTAAAATTCGCCAAAGTCTCTTTACTTTCACACTTTCAAAATTTAAGACAGAAATACTTCCAAAAAATCCTGCCGTTGTGAAAAAAACAACTCCATATAGCATGAAGCTGTTTATGCTTAAATTATACCTTAACATTTCCAAAAAATCTTTTGGAATAAATTTAAGCGCGATTATACCGGAAAATACGAGTATACCTATTGATAACATTATTACCGATAGAAATAATGTCAATAAATCTATTAATATACCTTTATGTTCTTCACCTTTTGACAGACTTGTGCGGGATCTTCTGCTCTGAAAACTGCCGATCCCATAACGAGAATGTCCGCTCCCAGCTCCACCAGTTTTTGTGCGTTCGATAAGGATACACCCCCATCCACCATTATTTCAAAATTCAGCCTTCTGGCTTCTCTAATCTTTGAAAGGCTTTCTATTTTATGATAAGTTCTTTCTATGAAACTTTGTCCAGAAAAGCCTGGATTCACACTCATCAGAAGAATCCCATCAACATATTCCAAAATATCATCGAGAACAAGAACTGGCGTGTGTGGATTTATCACAACAAAAGCTTTACTTTCAAGTTCCTTTATTCTATTCAAAATCCTGTATAAATTGTGACATGCCTCATAATGTACGGAAACTATCTTCGGACTATATTGAGAAAACCACTCTATATGTTCCATGGGGTTGGTTACCATCAGGTGAATGTCAAGAGGTACATCTGTTACTTTTTTTATGTATTTTGCTATAACCGGCCCAAAAGAAAGATTTGGAACAAAATGACCATCCATAATGTCCAGGTGAATGTAATCGATATAATTCTCTATAGCCTTAATTTCTCGTTCCAGACAAGAAAAGTCCGCCGCAAGTATAGATGGAGACAACTTAACCATAACAGTTCACACCTCCAATGCTTTTTTAATCGTTAATGCTACGAATTCTACCTCATCATCTCTAAGTTCAGGAAATATGGGAAGAGCAAGAGTAGTTTTTGAAAGATTCTCTGCTACTGGAAAATCCCCTTCAGAAAAGCCTAAATACTCAAAAACTGGCTGCAAATGAAGTGGTTTTGGATAATATATTGCAAAACCTATACCCCTTTCTTTAAATTTTTCTATAACCTTCTCTCTATACTCAGGTTTTTTGAACCTTACAACATATTGATGAAATACATGCCCTCTGAATCCTTCAACAGGTTCTGGATACTCGAGAAATCCGGTCAGCTCCATATCTTCAAAGAGTTTGCCGTAAAGCTTTGCAATCTCTATTCTTCTATCATTCCATTCATCGATATACCTCAGCTTCACTCTAAGAACAGCAGCATGAATCTCATCTAATCTCGCATTCTTCCCTAAAATTTCATGGTTGTATTTCTTTTTACTTCCATGAGTTCTCAACATTCTCAATATCTCGCAAAGTTCTTCATTGTTCGTTGCAACAGCCCCTCCGTCTCCGTAGGTTCCCAGATTTTTGGTTGGAAAGAAAGAAAAAGTAGCAATATCTGAAACAGTCCCTGCTTTTACAATAGAACCATCTTTCTTTTTCCATTCTGCTCCTAAAGCTTGCGCAACGTCTTCAACTATAGGTATCTTGTATTCACCTCTTATATTTTCCAATCTATCGAGATCAAGACTCCTTCCAAATAAATGTACAAATACTATTGTCTTTACCCTTTCAGGATTAATGCCACCTTCAGCTCCACTCAGCAGGTTATTCAGATTATCAAGGTCCATATTCATGCTGTCTTTTTCCACATCAACAAAAGCGGGGTACCCTCCCATCCAGGAGGC
>JAGHBG010000175.1 GCA_021161105.1 Thermotogaceae bacterium
ATGCAATATTTTACATTTGCAAGAGAATCATCTGGATATAAGACATCTTTATCCCACTTAAAACATGCACTCTCCCTCCCTCGAGCCCACCCTTTATAATTGAATACGCCGGCAGTGTAACAATCAGTAGATTTGGATTGTATGAGTCTGCCTGAAAACGCTTTTTCATATGCAGCTTTAAACCAATCAGGTTCTTTATCCGAGTAATAGTCAAAAAAAGAATCCAGGCATTTTATCAACCCCCCGGTACTAAATCCCAGACCACTTTCAGATAGAAATAGCCTTAATTGTTTATCTAAAGATATTTCTCCGATTCTCGTTGCTTTTTCTTTATTTGGACTTGATTCGATACTCCCACCAAAGATGACGCTGTAGATTCTTGGGTCTGGCCTCTTATTAAAACCATATATCAGCCGCAAGGTGCTCTGTAGAAGCATAGACGGCGTTAAATCCATTCGGTGACCTGTTAGCGCAGCGATATATCCCGATACATCACCTGATATCAAGTAGCTTTCGACGTAACTATGAACCAGTTTTTGTGAAAAACTTTCTGTGGTAACACGATTGTATAAGTGGTTATCGTAAGAAAAGTCACCCCATTTGATACTGTAGTACTTAGTGCAACGTTCCAGTAGCTCAGCGCAAGTTGCATAGTCGCCCGCATATGCCATGTTTTCCATAGCTAACAGTAACGTACTATGTTCCAACTCATATTTTGAATAAGTTTCATCGAAATTAACTACAACACAATATCCATCATTCTCTTCTAATGTGTACCTCTCTCTGATTTGATTCTCCATAGCCTGACGGCCATTTTTGAGAGCAAGAACAAGCTCATTCTTAATTTCACTAAAAGATACCGAATTGACGATTGAAGAAAATGAACTATCAAGAAGCGAAATTTCCAATGCTAATTTTTTTCGCAAATCATCTACGGCAATAGTTCCAATCTGTACCATTATCTAATCTCCAAAATATAACTCAGAAGCATTCGTAGGCTTCCCCATAAACAAACCACTCCAAATTAGAGGCACAAGAAAAAACCAATAGTTTCCAAGCTAGCGTAATTTTAGGTTGAGGTCAAAAAAGGGCGTTTTCTGTAAATCCTCCTAAATTGTTTTGATGTGGTCGGATTGGCTAGATGGAGTAAATCCTGCTGACCCTGTAATTTTGGACACCGGGTGCTCGGTTCTCAAAATATAGACGTTATGGCAGGCAAAAATCACTTAAATGGGAAGGTGGTGAAATTGTCAGATGTAACCAGTTTTGAAAAACATCCTGGTCGACTCGAAAACCGCTTTCAAAAGTGAAATCCTGTTTTTTGAGCGGATTGAAATAAGCGGCGACAATGCGTCGGAATAAATTAGTAGAAACCTTTACGAGAATCACCTGGCTAATTTTCGTCAGTCGTGATTGTGTGGTTAGGGCGGGTCTGGTAAAGCGTGAAATGGAAATGCATGAACTTTACCGTCGCTTTCATGCTGCATAACAACTAACCAGCCTTCCGTAGCTCCAAATAGTCTAGCTCTGTGAAATGCTAAGAGCTCTTGAATCAGTGCTACCCACTTTTTAACGTCAGTAGTATTCAATTTTGGGATTTTTTTTGAAGAAAAAGGATTTTGAGTGTGTAGAAGGCCGCCACATCTATTGTATAAGCTGACAAATTGATCCTTACGAAGAAAACCTTTTATAACAAAATCAAGATTCTTCTCACCATTCATACCGATACTTCCAATTTTCAGTGGTGCTGGATAAAAATCAGGGTTCACTTCTTCAAGGTACGCGAGCATATCTTTAGCATTCCAGTGTGAATCAAAGTGTTTGTGTGCTTGTGAGTATTTTTCTTTATTTGCGATTAATGATCCAAACGCTATGAGTTCAAGTATTTTACGTAAGTGAATAGCAAAAAGTTCGGAATTAAATTTATTCTGCCCTAGTGCCTTTGAACCTTTAAGGATAGTTTTAAGGAAGTTAATGCGCGCATTAACTTCTTCCATACAATCACAATATTTCACAATGTCTTGAGTCGTGTGTTTCATGGAGCCCTAACGGTTCATGATAACCCGCGGCGACGAGAGGTTGCGTGTACCACCGAACTATTCGAATTAAAAAGCAGACGTATTTTCCGTCCGGTTGATTAGATTGTTATGTTTCTGATTTATCGTTGACCGGTAGTTCAGATAGCATCTTTACTAATTGTTTTTTATCTAGAATTAGCTCACATATTTTTCGATCTTTTCCTGTTGACCCGTGAGTCATTACATCTAAACAGAGATATTCAATATTCTGGAGTTTATCGGATGCTTCAGGGAACTGAAGCCAGCGGCCAGACACTTCACATTCAAGTATTCCAGCATTGGCGTTGATCCTTTTTCTTTTTATGGAGCCAACTGGTAATTTGATGATTTTGCCACTCATTTCGATAACTCCACGACGTATTTTGAAACATAACGACCAAGTTAACCCTCCCGCCATTGAGATGGTTACCAACTTGGAGCGTAGCTAAGTTCTTGGGTTAATATTGAAAAAACGCGCGTTCTCGCGGGTCGGCATTAAACGCATTGTTATATGTATTTCTCGATACCATCTCGATTCACTAGCCATACTTTTATTCCAGAATCGGATAGTGGTTTATGCATTTCAGCTACCAGCGAACGATGATTAAAGTTGTCAGGAAGTGCAATAGCAGCTTCAGCATTTTGACGTTCATTCTTTAACCGAAAAGCAGCAACTAAAGCCATACCGATATGCGTTTTAACTTGAGATTTATTGAACTCTTTACCATAACGAGGAGACTCCAATTTAGAGGAGGTCGCACCTTTAGCTTCAATACCATAATAAACCCCTTCAGGTGAAATTGCTTCTATATCGATTCCTGTCTGAGCTGTAGACAATTGCTGCTCAATTTTGAAGCCGTTACGTTCAAGCTCAGCACATACAAGCTCAATTACATCATTTTCAGTTAACATCAAAATTCCTTTTTACATATAACAGGTTATTATATGGCGTACATTCCGCATTACAAAACGCCACACACCAGTACCTTCTGTGATTTATTTTTTAATATTAATGACTTAAATGGAGAAGGAGCATATATCGAAAAACGAAAACGTGGAACAATCCCTCCTTTATTAC
>JAGHBG010000042.1 GCA_021161105.1 Thermotogaceae bacterium
ATCCTTTACTACAGAATAAGCCTTACTTACCAAATCCGGGACAAGAGATTCTCGTAACTCCTGCCCATCTATCCTCCTTAGTAATTTTATACTCTCTCTTACAACCTCGTATGGCTTATAAACGTTTTTGTCTGCCTCCGATCCCTCGGTCAGGATATAAACATCTACTATTTTCCCTTCTTTCCATCCATGTCTATTTACTCTCCCAAATCGCTGAATGAGAGCATCTAGGGGAGCAGGTTCCGTTAAAATTGTCCGAAAACTTATATCTAGTGAGACCTCGACAACCTGTGTTGCTACAACGAAGTCGTAGTTGTTTAAATCTCTTTTTAATCTTCTTTCTAATTCTTCTCTATCCCCATAGGTAAATCGGCTGTGAAGAACCATGACGTTGTAACCAAGGTTCTTAAGTCGTCCGTAAATATCTATTGCCTTGTCTACAGTATTACAAGCAATCAGTGCAGGAGTAAGATGGTTTTCTTTAGATTTCTCTGCAAAACCCAAGATGTTTTCGTCAATATCTCCTTTAATAATTTTAATGCGATGTCTTGTAAAACTATCAACCTCAGAACGTGGAACAGATAGTTTCTTTGGTTTCAACAAATCGGTAAAGAGTTCTTCAATAAAATCTGGTAAGGTTGCAGACATGACCAAAACTTTCGTTTGATATTCTTTAAGTGTCTTTAACATTGCAAGAATTATTCCAAGAACGTTTGGTTCATATACATGTATCTCGTCAAAAATTAGCAAAGCGTTTTTCAGCTCACTTAAGGTCATTTCAAAAAATCCGACACTGAAAAACGCTTTCATTATCTGGAAAGGTGTCGTTACCTTTAAGGGTGTAAATATTTTTTGATAAAGACTTGAAAGGCGCTTATATTCAAAATTTGAAGCATATAGGTAGTAAGATGACGAGCTATGTAAAACACCAACTAACTCTGGACTTTTAAAATATTCCAGCATTCTCTCATACATTGCATTAATGCTCGCCTTATATGGTAAAACATAGAAAATTCTATTGGAAACTCCCCCTTTGGTTAAATGACTATTGGCATCCGCCCATAAAAGGGCACTTTCAGTTTTACCATATCCAGTTGGTGCATTGAGAAGAAGATTTCCTTTAATTTGATTTGCTTGTCTCTGCAAAGGTCTCCATTTTTCCTTTGGGATTCTAAATGAAATAATCTCAGGTATAAATGGAAGAATTCTTACTGAGTTCTCACCTGCAGATGACAGATGATCACATGCATTTAGTAACCCCTTGAGAAAAATTAACTCTTCTTTGTGTTTTTCCCAATTTCGATCATACCAATTTAGCAGGTTATCAAAGTCGAATTCTTTAATTCTTGACTTCCAGTCACCAGAGAGTTTAAACTTACCAATAGATTTGCCGAATACGTAAATCTCCCAATACGGGATTTTAGGCATAAAGACTTCTTCAATATAGGCAGAGTTTTTAAGAAGTTCATTTATCCTATCAAGGTAACTCATCCATACAAATTCTTCAGCTTTAGTTGGTACTGGAAGGTTGGGATCATCCAAATATTTGTGGTGGGTCATAATTACAAGGGCTATCAAATTTCTTTCATCATCAGGATATTCTAAAAACTGCGAAAACGCTGTCGAAAGGATCTCATGTCTATACCCCCAGATTTCTCCTTTTGCTCCTGCTCTCTGGAAGCCCATTGAACACTTGCCAAGATCGTGCAAAAGAATAGAATAAAAAAGAAGTTCCCAGAAATTTTTGCGTATTTCAGAAATCCACGGAAATGTAGTTTTTATACTCTTCATCACATTAAGGGCATCGTTGATGTGACATTCGAGAAAATCGTTGGGGTTAAACTTTGCCATGCAGATCTTCATAAATCCACACTCCAATGCCTATCTCTGGATCATAAGGAAGTTTGCCATCGTGTGTTTGTCGCTTTCTCTGGGCTAAATTTCTGGGAAAAGGCAGAATAGTAAATGGTTTTACTATTTTTGCTCTTCTTGGGATCGTCGAGTAATCAAATTCCACTGGAAGTGCATGAACCAAACCCGGCAAACCCGAATCTATAGGAACGATGGTCCCTCCAACGGGGGCATCTGCTCTTTCTTCAAGTTTAATCTCATCTATCTTTTCTATGGTGGCTATATCACTTGAACGTCCAAGCAACAATTGGAATTTTGGCTTTCTAAAGTATTTTTCCCATTCGTCAGGCAGGTAGAGATAAAGAGTATTATCGAACAACACCTCTCGTCTTATTACATCGGTTTCAGTTTTTCCCAAGGCGTAGATTCTTTCGAGATCCACCCCTATACCTTCACTCTTGAAAACATATCCAACAAATGGAATTTCGCTGAAAGACATTATTTCTCCTCTTGCTGCCGACAATATGCCCTGAATTGTTGAAAGTGGAGGAACAGGTAAGGTAGGCTGATAGCCTGACTGAAATGTAGGATATCTAAAGCTCGCGGTCCAGCTTTTTATTTTTACTCGTATCATAAATCAACCGTAGTAAGCTTCTATTCCTTTAGCGAACTTTTCTATTGCATCCCCAACAGTTGTGATCACAACGTCGATTCCCTTTTCATTAAGAGAGTTTTTGACTTTCTTTAACTCGTCTTCCCACTTTCTCATAAATCCCTTGTCTTTGCCAATGAAAAGTTTTTTCGGATCGAGGAGATATTTGAACTCAAGAATTCTTGAAATCAAAACTTCAGAGTCAAATTTTATTTCACCTCTGTCCTCATAAACTATCTCGCTTATAAAGGGATTTATACCTCCTTCGAACATTGCTAGAATTATGAACTTTGGTGTCACGTCGGTAAGGTATTGGGTTTGTTTTGCACCACCGAAAATATAGCGAAGTGCTTTGATTGTCTCACTTGCTCTTTTCTTTCTGATATCTTTCGGCATTATCCACTCCTTTCCGATGATTTTTACTCCAATTTCTTTAGCTGGTTGGAGGTAATCCTCCTCATAATTTATCTCTTTGAGAGCTCTATCGATCGCCTTTTTAACTTTATCTTTCTTAGAAACATTTTGAGTGAGTGTTTCTATCGATTCAGGAGTAACTAGGTTTAGATAACCAGATTTGTACTCGATAGTAAATCTACCAAGACTATCTAGGTCTAATGAGAAAGCGCCTTTCAAGACAGTTGAATAAAACTCGTTATTGTATGGAACAGGATCACCTTCCTGTCTCGAAGCGAATCCCTTATCTTCTGTCAATGAATTTCTGGTAGGGAAAATTGAAACCAAAGGTGTGGTTTTAAGTGGAGAAACTCTTGTTAAAGCAAATCCTCCTTCGTCACCCTTTTGGGTTTTTGGTGCCCACATGTAACCAAAAACATCATCATCATCGTACTTGATTGGGTTAGCTCCTGTAAAGACTTGTTTTTCTGTTCTGAAGAGGGGGGACATATTCCAGCTAAAGTGTTCCTCTAAGGTTTTTCTCCACCAATAACGCCAAGCTTGCGAAGAAACATACGTGTACATATCCCTGCCTCTTCGAAGTTTCTTTACTTCCACTCTATTCTCCTCTGCAACACCAGTTTGTCCCAGCATATTTAAAGCTGAATGAGGGGCGTCTATCAGCACCATACCTACAGCATATCTCATTTTCTCACCTCCTAAACACTATTTATCCATCTCATTCTATACTCTCCTCAATTTCTTCTTCCTCCTTTTCAATTTCTATCAGTTTATCATGGAGTTTCTCGTATATTCTGAACAGTAAAAGATTTTTGACAATTCTCCAAGATATATTCAAATCTTCTCCGTACGCTGTAAGAATTCTTGCGAACTCATCAAAACTCATCAAAGGGGTTTTAAGTGGCAATTCCTGTCTATCTTTTTCAAGTCTGATGAAAAATTCCGCAAATTGATTTATATTTTTTTCGGCAGTTTCTATCTCTCTAACTCTTCTCCTCATCTTGTTGGTAGGCAGTCTCTCCAAGGTTTCAACTATTCTGTCCCCAATATCCCTTATAAATTCTAGGCTTTCTTTTTCCAAACCTAACACCTCCTTACAATAAAATGCTAAGAGATTCCATTTTGCATTTACCTTTCTCTCCTTTGGGTTGTAAAAGTATGGGAGAATACTCTCGTTATTTAAAAGTCTTGAATATATCATGTTCCGTCTTTTTTCTCGCTCCAATTTTTCAAAATTAACTACATCTGGCGATTCCTTCCATCCCATCGAAACTATGCATTTCCACCCCATTTGATCTACACGATTTGCATAAGCTACAAATCTCAACACTTGGGTTGGAATATGAATTACATCTAGGACTTGATTCTGGTTGTTACATATAAAGTAGTAAAGAGTTACGGAAGAATTTTCCCAAAATTCATCTCTTTCAATTTTTCTTGTTATTTCTCCTACAAGATGGAAAAGAAAGTTTTCTGGTCTCTTGAATCCTTTTGCCTGAGAAGCAAGTCTGTTTTTCCTTACATCTGCAAGAGCTTCTTTGGAAAGCTCGAGCATAAGTTCATAAGGGTAAGCATGTATTACTAGCACCCTTGGAAGTCTATAAGATACCAGTGGCATGAATTGTGTTAGAAAAATGCAATGGGCACAAATGTCGGCTCCATGAGGATTTGCCGAATGGAAATAGTTTAGAACATCTCCACTACCCAACAGGGGAACTATCGCACGATATACTTCCTTTTTGGCATAAGCTCGCCTTTTCCCGCATATTATGCAGGAAGGTTTATCTAAAGAGTTGCTTTTAGATGCGTCTCTAAAAAGATTCAGTAAGTTGTTTTTGATTTTTCTCTGAATAGCTTCCGTAACAAATGATTGAGAAAGAACCATTTTTACAACTTTTTCGGCAAATTTCTCAATGTTTGTGGTCTGAACATTTGAGAGGTTTTCTGAAACAGATTTTAGGAATTTGAGGATTTCATCAGCTAAAAGAGAATCAAAGTTTTTGGATATTCTTTTGGTTAGATCTTTCTTGGTGCTCTCACTGAATCTTAGACTTTTTTCTTGTTTTATTGCATTTTTGATTGCTGCGCTTATTGGTCCAACTGTTCCGGGATTTGCAAGAATTATTCCATTGTTTGGCATCATCATTCCGTGGAGAAAACTGGAACTCCACTTTTTTGTTGCATAAAGTTTTGATGCAAAGTCTATCGCCCTTTCTATGTCTTTTTCATTAAGTTCTTCCGGTTTGTTCTTTCCAGCAATCAGCAAGATTGCTGCTAAACCTGCATCCACAAAAGGATGACCTGTCCAATAGAAAGTCACTGTATCCATGTCTTGTATTTTTGTTTCCACCTTTCTCACCCTTCCTCCGCCCTCCTGCTTCTTCCATTTACAACTTTCACCATCCCAAAGCCCATGGAATTTCTCTCACCAAATCCTGCCTGATAGCCAATGGTTAGAAGTTCTTTGCTACCGCTTGCTTCAA
>JAGHBG010000021.1 GCA_021161105.1 Thermotogaceae bacterium
ACTATAAACAATTCCTGGACTCTCAGTATTTTTGCCTTGATTCTTATCTCATCTGGATCGTATGCTCTGAAAGCAGGATGTTCCTTCCTCAATTGTACCAAACCTTTGTGGTATTTGAAAACATCAAAAAACTCCTTCTTTCTGTTCCAGTCTATACCGTTGATTTCAATGGGAGCATTGTAGGAATTGGGATTAAAGTTCTTTGTTCTGCAGAAGTCCTGCCCAAGTTGAATGAACGGGATCCCAAGGGATGTTAGAATAACTCCACCGGCGAGCTTTTGAGCTGCCTTTAAGTCCTCAAGTGTCCATTCATACGAGTCATCAAGCTTTGCAGTCAGTGTGTTTTTGTCAAATAGTGTATGATTATCATGGCATTCTACATAGTTGATCGTTTCGTGAGGATTCTTTGTGAAACCACCGAGGTAGTCAGGGCTTCCAAGAATAGCAACGGAAAGTTTTCTTTCAAAACCAGGGTGTGCCATTACAAAGCCTCTTTTTTCCACTTTAAAAACACTTCCACGCAGAGAATCTCTAATGTCGTCGTTGAATACCCCGAACTCTTTGTTTTTCTGAACTCCCTTGTATATTCTTACGTCGGAGTTCCCTCCCCAGGGCTCACCGTAAATAAGAGCGTTTTCGTTTACGCTTCTTGCAGCTTTTACTATCATCTCCATAGCTTCTATGTCAATAACTCCCATCTGGTCAAAGCGAAAACCGTCAACATGGAACTCTTCGAGCCAGTATTTAACAGTATCTATCATGAGCTTCCTCATCATTTTTCTTTCTGAATTTGTCGTATTTCCACATGCTGTTTCATCTATGTAGTTTCCTTCGCTATCGATACGGTAATAATAAAAAGGGACGGTTGCATCAAATGGAGATTCTTTACCTGTTTTATGGGTATGGGGAAACACTATATCAAGAATAACTCCAAATCCATTTTCATGAAGTTTTTTAATCATCTCTTTTAACTCTTTTAATCTTTTATATGGGTCATAGGGATCTGTTGAGTACTTTCCAGAGGGTACCATGTAAAGACAAGGATCATAGCCCCAGCTGTAGCAGTTTTCATCATCTTCTTTGCAGCTTCTAAATATCATCAGCGGCATAATTTGAACATGAGTTATTCCAAGTTCTTTTAAATGAGAGAACGCGGTATTCACGCCGCCTTTCTGCGATTCCTGAACAACTCCGAGGTATTTCCCTCTTAATTTTTCATCCACACCGCTGCTTTCAAGTGCTGTTATATCAGCTATGTGGATTTCATAAACTATTGCATCTGTGAAAGCTTTAAGTTTTACGGGCTTGTCTTCTTCCCAGCCTTCCGGGTTGGATTTTGATAAATTCACAACAGCGCTTTTTTCACCATTTATTGAAACTGATTTTGAATATATATCCACAGTTTTTACAACTTTTCCAAGCCTGTCGATCTCGTAAAGGTAGAACCAGCCGTCCAGGTTTTTGTTTATTGCTATCTCCCATATTCCGTTTTCTCTTTTAACCATATCATAGATGTTTTCCGGGTTTTCGCTTGAATAATTTTTAAACAAAAGGAGCTTCACAGATTTTGCAACAGGTGACCACAGTCTGAACACAGTTTTACCATTTTCTATAAAGTTTCCCAGCTTTTCGTTTATGTCTGGAGTGAATTCATCCAGCACCTGTGTGGGGTACACTCTTAATTTTCCTTCAGATGATTCAAAGAAGATATCCTTTGATAGATCCTCCTCCTGAAGATCCTTTTTTAAAACTATTGTTGCTTCATTTGATTCCATGTCCTTCATGGCGATTACAAACGGTTCTTCCTTATCTCCAACAGTAAGTTTTATGTCCATTGTGTCGCCCAGAGCAACAGGACTTTCAAAGTATGCTTTAATCGTGTTCTTGCTAACAACTTCTGCCCAAACTGGTACCTTCATAAACTTGTTCACCTCACCTCCATATAAATGGTATGATACAGTCTGAGGTGATGATTTTGAAGATAGCAAAAAGGAGCCCGAAAGAATTAGCATGGGAAACTATTAAAACAATCATTTATGCTTTTGTCGTTGCGACTATAGTTAGACTTTATGTTTTTGAAACGATGCTCGTTCCAACACCTTCCATGGTTCCAACCATAATGGTGGGAGATAGACTCTTTGTTGAGAAGATTACTTACACGGTTAGAGAACCTCAAATAGGGGACATTGTTGTTTTCTGGTCTCCCACTCCAGACGAGAGAGCTCAGCAGATGCTGAGGGCTTTTGATAAGTTCATGGATCTGTTTTCTCCGAAGGAGTATAAGGGACATGTTAAATATGTCAAAAGGCTTGTTGGTAGAGAGGGAGATACACTGGAAATAAAAAAGGGACAGGATGGAAAGTATCACCTGTTCGTTAATGGAAAGATTTCGGAAGCTCTTAAAGATATAGAATATGAACCAGATGGAATCTTCAAATATCCAGAGTTTTACAACTGGCTTTTCCAGGCAAGTTTACTGAGAAATGATCCCAACAGGTACAGGGACTTTCTTATGGGGCTTTTGAGAAAGACAGGAGAGGTTGGACAGTATATAAAAAATCAGCAGCTTTTGAGCACAGGGCAGAAAGAAGGTTTGAAGCCAACAATTGCAGACCTTATCTTTTCGATAGTTGGTGGAAGGTCGATAAATGGCATGTACTATCCTGGAGAACCGTATGAAAACTATGCGGAGGAGTATTTTAAAGACTACATCAAAAAGACTTCTAAATTGCCAGAACTTGATTTGTCTGAATTTATCAAAAAAGCTGCGGATGGCCATATAATATTGAAGATACCGGAAGGTTTTTACTTTTTCATGGGAGATAATTCAAAAGAAAGCCTTGACAGCAGATTCTTTGGATTTGTTCCGAAAAAGAATGTTATAGGAATGCCCATATTGAGGATCTGGCCTATGGACCGTTTTGGTCCCGTTCAGCCGGAGACCCAACCCCGTACTCGTTAAGGATTTTATCTTTATGGGGGGTTTTAATTTTTTCGTACATTTCGACGAAATCGGCATATCTTCCTGATTTTTCGTAGGCTATGGCAAGGGCGAGGTAAAGCTCGTCCCTGTCAAGTTTTCCCAAAAGTGGCTTGAGAATCATGGTCGCTTCACTGTATCTTTTTATTTCTATGAAAGCAACTCCAAGGTTGAGCCTCGCTATATGGAAGTTCTCGTCCAGCCTCAATGCTTTCTGGTAAGCCTCTATAGCCTGATAGAGAAATCCCTTTCTTCTATAAATATTTCCCAGATTATTCCACAATTCTGGCAGGTCTTCTATAGCAAGAGCTTCTTTTAACTTTTTTTCGGCACCATCGAGGTTCCCTGCGTTTGAAAGTTCAAGAGCCTCCTTCAGAAGGATTTCCACTCTCTTCATAAATTCCCCTCTCAACATAGAAAAGTGTGTCAGAGTAAATTTCATCAAACAGCGCCACCTGCGCGCTTATAGATGTGATTTTTGTTTCGATCCCCGGTATGTAAGGGATTTCAGCTTTCCAGATTTGCCGATAAGAATTAACGGGGCCCGAGCTTGATACATCTCCACCGCTTCTGAAAGCAAGCCATCTGAGTGTTTCATCTTTTGGAAAATCGTCAAGGTAAAGCCGAACTCCTTTATCCCTGAGTGACAGAATATCACCTTTTTTGTAAAATACATTTGTTGTAACCAGAATATCGTATCCAATACCCCGTTTTATATGTGGCAATTTATCCGATATGAAGTCAATGGTTGATCTGTAAAATGGAACGGATTTCAGGTCAAATACAGGTTTTTGCATCACCTTTGAGTTATCTATGAAAAAGTATGTGTAGTGACTGGCAAAAGGCATTGGTTCACCCTCTATATTTTCAACTCTCACGGATATATCAAATGCTCGCTTTTGTTCGTTGTATTCAAGATTATCGATGTTGACGAAGACAGGTGCACCATCGGATACTATGTAAGCTTTGAGCTGCCTCTTTCTCCAATCGGTGAGAAGAAGTACAGGATATGTGTATTCAAAAGCAACAGTGTTTTTACCGTCTATTGGAAGTTTAACTGCATTTTCTCCATTTTTGAGAGCGTATATCTCCCCATCATCGGTAAGAAGCAAAAAATCACCAAGAGGAGTTGCTTCAAAAGCTCTTACATTAAACGGAAGAGGTACGCCCTTTGTAATAATTTCCCTTTCAAAACTGAAAAACACAATTCTTCTATGAATAACATCCAGTATCCAGAGTCCATCTTTTGCAACTTCACAGTCCATGGGAAGGATTCTGCTGTCGAAATCGTAAAATGAAATATCCTCACCTGATATCTTGAATATCCTGAAGCCTGCGAATCCCCAGAGATTACCGCTCCTGTCAAATCCTGCAAGAACAGGTGTGTTGAGATTTGTGGCAACTTCCGTGGTTGTGTGAGTACCATAAATCCACCTGTATACACTTCTCTTAGAGGATATGAAGACATCTCCCCATTGTGAAACTGCTATGGTTACAGGTGTAAAGCTCAAGTTAATTGTGCTCCAAAGATTTTTATCTTTAAACACCAGGAGCCTTTTGTTGGCGGAGTCTATGCCAAATACAGTGTCTCCAAATGCAGCCACATCATTTATGGTATAGAAGTATTCAATGGAATTTCGAATGCCATTTACGGTAAAAAGTTCCTTTGTCTTGTATTTCTTCTCAAATTTTATCTTGTCAAGAAGATATTCAATTCTTTTCAAAAGATAAACAACTTCAACGCTACCTGGATCGATCGCAAGAACATTTCTTAAATCCTTGATAGCGTCGTCTACATTTCCAAAGTCAACTTCTATCTTTGCCTTTAAATACCAGAATTTGGGAATGTCTCTTACATCAATGGGTTTGTAAAGCGTTTCCTCAAGAAGTTTTAAAGCCTTTTCTGGTTGTCCAGATAGCCAGAGCTTCATGGCGTTATCAAAGGAAAGCCGTGCTTTTTCTTCATCCGAAAGGGAAAAGGCCGCAACGGAAAAGATTATCAAGATCCATATCAGGATCTTTTTATATATTCCCATATGCGGGTCTTCCTTTCTGTTTTATTTAGGAGTCTTTCCACATTTGATCTGTGACGCAGCAGAGAAAATGTTGAAAGTATCAAAAAAGGGATCCCGATTATTTCTCCTTTAAGCCAGAAAGCGAAGACAGTTGCGGAAAAGAGTGCAACAAGGGAAGCCAAAGACACATATTGTGTTATGGTAACTATTAAGAACCATATTGCCAGGAAGAAAAGAGAACATTGCCAGCAGAGTGCAAACATGGCACCAAGAGTTGTGGCAACACCTTTGCCACCTTTAAATTTTAGGTATACAGGAAAAGAATGACCTATAATAGCACCAAAGGCAACTGCTGCAGCAACTTTAGGATTTTGCGTTGTATGAAAGCCTATGAAAACTGGAAAGAAAGCCTTCAGAGTGTCAAGAAGCATTGAAAGACCACCAATCAACGGTCCTGCCGCTCTCAAAGCGTTTGTTCCACCAACGTTTCCGCTTCCAACCTTCCTTACATCTATTCCCTTCAGTTTTGGCAGAATAAAACTAAAAGGTATTGCTCCTATAAAGTAGCCAAAAAGCCCCCATAAAAAATAGTTCACATAAGCACCCCCTTTTTCCATTTGGATTTTACCACGGGTGAATTATTTTGAACGTTAGTTTTACAGCAATAGGATATAATAAGAAAAATTTCTGCCATGAGAAGGTGATTTTAATGATTTCTGGAAAAAGCGTGGTACTGAAGCCATTAACTCTGGATGATTGCGAGATAATAGGACAGGTTGTGAATAACCTTTCTGTTAAAAAATATCTAAGAAATGTTCTTCCGGAAAGTTCAGAAAGCTGGAAAGAGAAGATAGAAAAAATGTATGCCTGCAAATATCCGACAGAGATTCATTTTGGAATAGTGGTTGAAAGCAAAATAGTAGGAATAATCTCTCTTGAAGGTATAAACTGGATAAGCCGGAACGCTTATATAACCCTTGCGATTTATGAGGAGAATCTTCATGGGAAGTGATACGGAAAAGAATCCATGAAACTTCTTTTGGATTATGCCTTTAATTATTTAAATCTCTATAAGATAAACCTTGAAGTGTATGAGTACAACAAAAAGGCTATTGAATTTTACAAAAAGCTTGGTTTTAAGATTCAGGGAAAGCTAATTGAAAATAACGAAAGGTTTGGAAAAAGGCATGATGTTATTGTGATGGGAATGACAAAGAAGGAGTATTTTGGCAAAGAGGAAGATGATAAATGAAAAGGGTGGTTTTAATTGCAGTACTGGTGCTTCTGACATTATCACTGAACTCGTGTGTGCCGCTTCTTTTAATCCAGCTTGATGCAAGCAACGCAACAGCCGGTAGGGTAATGGATCTGAAAGTTCATCTGGTTAACGCAGGCCAGGAAGGTGAAAAAGTTTACATAAGGAGAATCACGGAAGGCGGGAGCTATATCATTTTAAAAGGAGAAGCAATACTGGACAGTGAAAAAAATGCAACCTTTAAGGTAATCGAGTTTAACGCTGGTGATGTCGTGTATGAGGTGCATGGGAAGGGTTTCATAAGTGTTTTTAATGTTGCGGTAAAAAAGCCTGCCTGGGCGGTGGGTGTTTACATGGCAGCTGACAATTCCTTAAATGATCTTGTAGGTTATGATATAGAAGAAATGTCAAATCTCTCTGAAGAAGTTTCCCTTTATGTTTTGCTGGATAATGAAGTTTTGTCTGGTAAGGAAATTTATTTCTCTTCTGAACCAGTTGAATTGCCGATTGATGAGGAAGTTAATACAGGCAACGTGGAAACTTTAAGGATGTTTTTGAGGAATTTGCTTTCTATTGATGCAGAAAATTACGCTGTTATTTTGTGGAATCACGGAGAGGCGTGGTTTGAAGATTCAAAATATGAAAAAGAGAGTGGAATGTCGCTTAAGGCAATTGCTCTTGATGATACATCAAATGACGCTCTTTCTATGAGGGAGATTTCAATTACATTAAAAGAAGTTCTTGATGAATTTGGAATTGATAAACTGGATGTTCTTGGTATGGATGCATGCTTAATGGGGAACCTGGCGGTCTCATACCAGATGAGAAATGTTGCACGCTATCTAATAGTCTCAGAAGCTGTAGAACCGGGCGATGGATGGAATTATGAATTCTTAAGCAGCATCAGTGCGTCCACAACTCCAGAACAATTTACCAGAATGGTGGTTGATAAGTACAGGGAGTTTTACCAGAGCAGTGGGGCTACTGCTACACTTTCTGTTTATGATGAAAGCAAAATATATGACCTTGCAATTTCCATATCAAATCTTGGAAACGCTTTAAGTGACGCTATAAATGATGATAATTCTATCAAGGACGAGATTTTAAATAATGTAATTCCCTATGTAACAACGATGTGTGATGATAGTTTCAAAGCAGGGAAAAATCTTGTTGATCTTCATGATTTTGTTGAAAGGTTAAAGACAGAAGTTAAATTACCATCTGATGTGAATTCAGCGATATGTGATGTTCTTAATTGCCTGGAAGATGTAATTTTATACAGCTATTTTCAAGCTTTCAGTGAAAGTAAAGTTGCTTCTGGTATAAGCATTTTTCTTCCATCATCTTCCAGTGAACTTGAATCATTTTACAACGACCTTCAAACTCTTGATTTTTACACAGAAGATCAAACAAATGGGTGGTTTAATTTTTTGAATACCTTGTTGTTTTAAACAAATATAGAGAAATATTATTTCACGAGCAGTTATTATCGTTCGTATATTAAGAGCAGGTGTTTTAGGAATTATTAAAGAATATGTGAGGTAAAGGTCAATTAAGCCTTTCCTAATTAAATAAAAGTCGTTTCAATGTTTCTTTACATTTTTGTGGTTTTGTGTTATACATACAAACTGGTCGTGAAAAGTTAAATAGCAAATTAGGAGGTGGAGCTTATGGGACTTTTGTCGCCGCAGGATGTGGAATATTTGAAGGACTTGTTCAGTAAAGAGATGGAGAAAGAAGTTAAGATACTTCTTTTCAAGTCTGATGATAAGTCAAAGTGCCAGTATTGTGACATATTGCTTGATATATTCAACGAGGTTTCAGAAATTGATGGCAGGATTAAAGTAGAGATTTTTGATGCTGGAGAAGAAAAAGCAGCTATGGAGAAGTACGGAATCAATGAAAATAGGATTCCCGCCATTGCTTTTCTCACTGGTGATGGAGAGGATAAAGGAGTCAGGTACTATGGTCTTCCAGCCGGACATGAGTTTTCCACAGTTGTACAGAATATAGTGTCGTTTTCGAAAGGTGCAAAGCCGGATCTTTCACCAGCGTCTATTGAGAAGCTGAAGCAGATAGATAAACCTGTAGAAATTCTTGTATTTGTTACACCAACATGTCCGTACTGTCCAAGAGCGGTTCTTATGGCTCATGAAATAGCAAAGACAAACGAAAACATACAGGCAGCAATGGTTGAGGCAGAAGAATTTCCAGAATGGTCAATGGAACATGGAGTTAGTGCAGTTCCTCATATAGTGATCAACAACGAAACAGCGTTTGTTGGAGCGTACCCAGAAGATATGTATGTCGATTATGTGCTTCAACATGCAAATTCTGACGGAAGCAAAGACAAAACGCAGGGAGGAAATATAATACTTCCTTAATCACTTGATCAATATGCGGGGTGGTGATGGAGAATGTTCTTCATCGGCGGCCAGAGCGAAGTAAAAGACTATTACGATATAATAGTAATAGGTGGAGGTCCCGCTGGACTTGGTGCAGCTCTTTATGCAACGAGGGCTGGTCTTTCTTGCCTTGTAATAGAATCCAATATAACTGGCGGGCAGATGAATGAAACTGATGTTATAGAGAATTATCCAGGTTTTGAAGAAATAAAAGGCGCAATACTGGCAGAAAAGATGAAAAGACACGCAGAAAAATTCGGAGCAGAGTTCCATACAGCAACTGTCGTAGATGCTGATTTCTCAGGACAGGTTAAAAGGATAAGACTTGATGATGGGAGCACTATATCGAGCGAGGTTGTGATAATAGCCACTGGCGCGGCTCACAAAAAACTAAATGTACCCGGAGAAAGAGAGTTTACGGGTAAGGGTGTGTCTTACTGTGCTACATGTGATGGCCATTTCTTCAAGGGAAAGACCGTTGCAATGGTGGGTGGTGGTGATACAGCTATCACAGAAGCTCTTTACCTTTCCAACATAGTTAGCAAGGTTGTAGTTATCCACAGAAGAGACAGGCTCAGAGCAACGAAAGTGCTTCAGGAAAGAGCGTTTAAGAAGGAAAATATAGAATTTTTATGGAATACGATTGTTAAAGAGATAAGAGGAAGCGATAAGGTGGAAGAACTTCTCCTTGAGAATAAAAAAACAGGGGAGACATTTACGATAAAGGTTGATGGTATCTTCATTGCAATTGGAATCTCTCCAAACACGGAGCTTTTCAGAGGCAAGATAAATCTGGACAGTCAGGGTTATATTGTAACCAACGAAAATATGGAGACCAACATAAAAGGAGTTTACGCAGCTGGAGATGTTAGAGCGAAAAATTTAAGACAGGTGATAACAGCAGTTGCTGACGGTGCTATAGCGGCATCACATGCGGCAGGGAATTACTTCGATTAATGTTTGATAATCAATAACAAAAAGGGGAGAGGAAAACCCTCCCCCTTTTTTTATTTCAATCTCTTCCACACTTTTTTTGCAACTTTTGATGCTGCGCTGTAAATCTCTTCTTCGTTCAAATGGATTTTCCCATCTTTCATCAGGTATTCTCCATCAACAAGTACATATCTTATATCCGGTTTATCGAAAACTCCAAAGAAGACATGACCGGCTATGTTGGTTTCATCAACAGGAGTTGGTGGTGTGTACTTTACTACGGTGAAGTCAGCTTTATACCCTTCTTTTATCTTTCCAAGCTTTACATTCAAAAGCTCTGATGCCAATTTATAACCGTTTTTAATTCCTTCATAAAGATCATCCATAGAGAAGTATGTTGGTGTTTCATAAAGAAGCTTTTGAGAAAAGTAAAGGTTCATCCAGTCTCTTGTTATGTTATATCCAAGACCGTCGTTACCTATAACAATGGGTATTCCATATTCTTTGAACAACTTTGTTTTTGGGAGTCCAACAGCGTTGTTCATGTTAGAAGTTACATTTACAGCGATGTAGATACCTTTGTCTTTTAGCAAAGATGCTTCATGTTCGTTAATATGGACGCAGTGGGCCAGTATAGAGTTTTTGGTTAAAAGGCCGAATTTTTCCAGTCTTTCAACAACTCGCGTGCCTGATTTTTCCATGCTATCCTGTTCATCTTCGTAGCTTTCTGCAACATGGATGTGTATTGGATTGCCGTTAAGTACTTCAGAAACCTTCTTTAAGGTTTCGCCGGAAAGACTTAAAGACGCATGAAGCCCAAACATACCTGCATGTTTTTCTGAACTTTCTTTCATGAACTCAACATTTTCCTCTATAGCTTCGTCTACATTGAATCTATCTGAAGTTTCAAAGCAGAATATTCCTCTTAATTTTCCTTCATCCACAACAGCTTTCTTTAATGTGTTTAATGAACCTTTTATTATCATTCCGCTTGCGTGGTGGTCTATAACAGTGGTGACGCCATTTTTGATAAGCTCCACAGCACTCACAAGTCCGCTGTAATAAATGCCTTCTTCATCCAGTTTTGCGTCAAGCTTCCACCAGAGTTGAAGTAGAATATCCTTGAAAGATTGTGGATTGTATGGAACAATCATTCCTCTTGCAAATGTAGAGTAAATGTGCATGTGAGAATTTATAAATCCGGGCAGCACAAGATAACCGCTAAGGTCGACCACTTCATCACCAGGAGTTTCTTTGTAATTTTGCATATCGTCAACTTCTACAATCTCTTTACCAAACCTTATATAACCATTTTTTATGAACCTGTCATAATCGTATATCATCGCATTTGTAAATACCTTCACATCCATCACTCTCCTATTATTTTTACTACAACACGTTTGTTTCTCTGACCATCAAATTCGGCATAAAATACCTGTTCCCATGGTCCAAGATCAAGGTCTCCATCGGTAACAGGAAGTACAACCTGGTGATGGACGAGAATTCTTTTGAGGTGGGCGTCTCCATTGTCCTCGCCTGTTCTGTGATGATTGTAATCTTCTTTGTAAGGCGCGAGTTTTTCAAGCCATTCCCATATATCTTTGTGAAGTCCCGGCTCATCATCGTTTACAATTATCCCGGCTGTTATGTGCATCGCTGAAACAAGGCAAAACCCCTCTTTTATGCCACTCTTTTTGACTATATCACGGATTCTGTCTGTTATTCTAACAAGAGCCCTTCTTTCAGGAGTGTTGAAGTACAGATACTCGGTATAGCTTTTCACCTGTAGCCCCTCCTTTCTTTTGAAGAATGTAATTCTGCTTTTAAATTTTAACATTTTAAGAAGCTCTGCACGTAGCATCGAAGGAGTGTTTTCACAGGAAGTCAGAAATATACAGTATTCCGTGAATGAAGAGAAGAAAAGATATTTAAGTACTGCTTGATAAGTTGAAAATATTCAGAACTTTGTAGCTCCCTGTGTTAATCCTTCAACTATATATTTTTGAGCAAAGGCGAAAACGATTATGGTGGGAACAAGAGCGATTACAAGGC
>JAGHBG010000070.1 GCA_021161105.1 Thermotogaceae bacterium
ATGATACACGAGCATATAGGGTCATTCCCAGTTTTGCTAATGGAGGAATGGATGATGGGATATGATCTTGTAATGAAGTTCACTAACTCTTTCTTGAAAACTGGGTACTATGTCCAGACCAAGTGCCCGTGTGTTATGTAATAGCGTATAACTTTAATAAAAAAAGTGACTAACGATATCTTTATTTATATCAGTCTTGATTTAGAGTTTTTTGCTTATAGATACTTGATACAATTTAGTTAGAATATAAAAGGAGAAAGGTCGAAGAGTTTTGCATAATGCTATAAGATAAGAAATTTATAGGAGGGTTTTAATATTAAAGAGAAAGGAGAAAATATGACAGATAAGAATTTCATAATTGTAAAGGGTGCAAGGGTTCATAACCTAAAAAATATTGATGTGAAAATTCCTAAAAATTCCATAACGGTGATAACGGGACTTTCTGGTTCTGGAAAGTCTTCTCTGGCTATAGATACAATTCATGCGGAAGGGCAAAGAAGATATCTTGAATCTTTGTCAACCTATGCGAGGCAGTTTCTTGGAGAACTCAAAAAGCCCGATGTAGACTCGATTGAAGGATTGTCGCCGGCTATTGCTATAGATCAAAAAAGTGTATCTCATAATCCAAGGTCAACAGTGGGAACCGTCACGGAGATCTATGATTACCTGAGAATACTGTATTCCAAAATAGGAATTCCACACTGTCCAATCTGTGGAAGGCCTCTTCAAAAGATGAGTGTTGATGAAATAGTGAATGATATTATGAGCAATTTCGGTGAAAAAAGGATTTACATTATGGCACCACTTTATAGTGAAAAGAAGGGAACTTTTAAAAAAGAACTTGGGGAGCTTTCCAAAAGAGGGTTTGTGAGAGTAGAGATTGATGGAGAAGTTGTGAGATTGGAAGAAGTGAAAGAACTTGAGAAAAATAAGAGACATACAATAAAACTTCTTGTTGACAGGTTGAAAGTGAAAGAAGATATAAAAACGAGGCTTTTCGATAGTGTTGAAATAGCTTTGTCAGAAAGTAAAGGATTTGTTGAAATAAAGGATGCAGATGGCGGTGAAGAAAGATTTTACAGTGAAAAGCTTGCCTGTCCTGTTCACAGAATAGGTTTTCCAGAGGTTAGTCCCAAGCTCTTTTCATTTAATTCGCCCTATGGTGCATGTGAATATTGTCATGGGATAGGTTACACGATGGAAGTAGACCCGCAATCTGTGATAGATGAAAATCTTTCCCTCGATGAAGGTGCAATTGTTCCTTACAGATGGGATTCCAGGCTTTCATGGAGAGTAATAAGAGAAGTTGAGAAAAGATTTCATTTCTACCCATCAGATCCTTTTAAATTTTTACCTGAAAGGGTTAAGGAATTCGTACTTTATGGAGATGATCGTTTCGAAGGAGTTGTTTCAAAGGTTAAGAGATGGTTCCACGAAACGGAATCTGCCAACATGAAAGAATGGATAGAGAGGGATTTCATAGTTAGAAAAATCTGTCCCGTGTGTCAGGGAAAAAGATTGAGAAAGGAAGCTTTATCTATAAAGATAATGGGAAAGAACATAATAGAATTCACAGAGATGCCTATAGAAGAAGAGCTTTTTTTTATAAAAGATCTCAAAGAGAGTCTCTCGGAAAAGGATAGAATAATAGTTGGAGAGGTTATAGATGAAATAGAGAAAAGATTGCAATTCCTTCTTGATGTGGGACTTTCCTACATAACGCTTGACAGGAGAGTAGAAACTCTTTCCGGTGGTGAAGCGCAAAGGATAAGACTTGCAACACAGATAGGGTCAGGTCTTACAGGAGTTGTGTATGTGCTGGATGAGCCTACGATTGGACTTCATCCAAGGGATACGGAGAGGCTTATTAATACACTCAGAAGGTTAAAAGCTCTTGGAAATACTGTTATTGTGGTTGAACATGATGAAGATGTTATAAGATCAGCTGACTGGATAGTGGATCTCGGTCCTGGAGCAGGCGAAAATGGTGGAGAGGTTGTTTATCAAGGTCATGTTGAGAGAATATTTAAGGAGCCACCGGAAAAGTCAATCACAGGGAAATACCTGTCAGGAAAGATTAAAAGGAAAATAAAGGAAAGAAGAAAAACTAATTTTGGCTTCCTGAGAATAATTGGCGTTTCCCATAATAACCTGAAAAATATTACTGTGGAATTTCCACTGGGTAAGTTCATAGTTGTGACGGGGGTTTCAGGTTCTGGAAAATCTTCTCTTATAATGGATACACTTTATCCTGCGTTGAAAAACACTTTGAGTGGAACGCGACTTGAAACAGGAAAATATGAAAGATTGGAGGGAACAGGGCTTGTTGATAGAGTTATATCAATAGATCAATCACCTATTGGAAGGACTCCAAGAAGCACTCCTGCGACCTATACCAAGGTCTTTGACGATATAAGAGAGCTTTTTGCCATGATTCCTGAGGCACGGGCAAGGGGTTATACGAAGAGTAGATTTTCCTTCAATTTAAAGGGTGGTAGATGTGAGGCATGTCAGGGGCAAGGTTATATAAAGATAGAGATGCTTTTTATGCCAGATGTTTATGTTGAGTGTGATGTATGTCATGGAAAGAGGTATAACTCAGAAACGCTTCAGGTTAGGTACAAAGGAAAGAACATAGCAGATGTTCTTGAAATGAGTGTTGATCAGGCTCTTGAATTTTTCAAAAATATACCGAAAATAAGGAAAACTCTGCAGCTTTTGCATGATGTGGGGCTTGGCTATATAAGGCTTGGACAACCTGCGACGACACTTTCTGGGGGGGAAGCGCAAAGGATAAAGCTGGCATCAGAGCTGAAAAAGTCGGGTGGAGGAAGAACTGTTTATATATTAGATGAACCCACAATTGGACTTCACATGGATGATGTGCAAAAGCTCACAGATGTTCTCCACAGGTTGGTGGATAAGGGTAACACGGTTATTGTTATAGAGCATAATTTGGATGTTATAGTCAGTGCGGATTGGATTATAGATTTAGGACCGGAAGGCGGAGACAAGGGTGGGGAAATTGTGGCAGTTGGAACACCGGAGGATGTAGCAAAATGTGAAAGATCATATACTGGAAGGTTCCTCAAAAGGTATTTTGAAGGCATGAACCATTTTAAGAAGAAGTCAACTATGAAAAAATAGTAGACGGGGGACGTTCAGGATGAGGGACATAAGCACTTTTATGGGAAAGCATAGAAAAAATAATCCTCAAAAGTTTGTGAACCACCTTCATAATAGCCTTCTTCGCAGGCATATGCTTTCTTCTTTCCTTAAAATATTCTCTTATCTCGTCGTTGTGCATAATTACACTCGTCGTCATAATCCAGATGATCCTCCTAAGATGCTTATTACCTCTTTTGCTTATCCTACCTCTTCCCTCATACTTGCCGGATTGATATATAACCGGATCGACTCCAGCATAGGCTATCAATTTATGGGCATTATTGAATCTATTAATATCTCCTATTTCAGACATAAATTGCATCGCTATATTATCGCTTACACCGGGAATCGTTTTAAGGAGATTTATATACTCCTTTATAGGCTCAACATCCTTATTGTTCTCTATCTCATCATGCATAATATTTTCTATCTCTTTGATCTCCTCGTTTATAAAACGGAGCTCCTTTATAGCAAATACGAGCAACTTCTCTATAGATTTTATACTCGTACCTATAGATACACTTGCAAGTTCCCTTATCTCACATACAGACATCTTAAGATTTCTACCTCTGGCTTTATTCGTATCGATAGCTTTCTTAATATCGTAACAACTTGCAGAGGATATAGCCTTTGCGGAAGGGAACATAGAGAGGAGATTAAGAATGGATGCGGAAGAGATATTGAAACTTCTTTCAAGTTCAGGGAAGAGGACAGAAAGATACTTTTCCATATTGTTCAAAATCCTCTTTCTCTGCATAACAAGTTCTTCTCTCTTTCTGGAGAAATTCCTGAGGGTGTTGGAGAGAGTGTTTACATTAGGAGATATTGCGTTATGGGAATAAGAGATAAACTTAGCGATAGAGCAAGCATCGATCCTGTCAGTTTTAGTAAGTCTGAGGTTGAGCTTAGAGAAATTATGGATAAGGATTGGGTTAACGACGACGACAGAGAAGCCATGGGATTTGAGGAAATGGAAAAGGTTAAAATGGTAGACAGAGGTAGATTCAAGTGCGATGATAGTGGAAGATTTGGAGAGAGGCTGAAGAATGTGCAAGAAGGAAGAAAAGCCGGAGTGATCCATGGTAAAATGATTAGAGGAATTGTTAGGGAACATATCGGATATAATGCAAGAGTTGAAAGAAAGTTTAGAAACATCGATGCCGACGAAGTTAGAAAACATAATAACAACTCCTTTCATAGTGGTATTGCAAGGCAGGGAGCCTCTAAACCAATCCTTCATGGTGACAAGGGCTTGAAAGCCCAACCAACTTATGATGGTTTAAGAGGCAGGAGGCACACTTTGATGAGAGCTTAAAAGCTCAAGGAGGGTGAACGCCTCCCTGCCTTGTGTTTTTATATTAATACATTTCTTGGTAGAAGGAGG
>JAGHBG010000246.1 GCA_021161105.1 Thermotogaceae bacterium
ATCCAGATGTGGAATAAAAACATGCTGGTGGATGTTGATAAGAAAGAAATTATTATTGGAAAAACTGTAATAAAGTTTGAAGAGATCGTATCCTTTGAAATACGACCTTTTTATGTTAAATTTTATCTGAAAGATAAAATCGTAAAATTCCCATATCCTATAGAAGATCCAGATGTACTTGGCAGATATATAAGGGGTGAAAAAAGTGAAAATTTCTGACAAATTCAATATATCTAAAATTTATCCGTATATTCAAGACCTGAATCAGCATTTGGGAAGAGAAGTAGAGCTAATTGTTAAAGTTGAAAGCAAAAGACTGCAGATCTCAAAAGATCAGAAAAAATTTTTGCTTCTAACCTTCAGTGACAGAACAGGCAGCGTTAGAGCAGTTGACTGGTACAACGCAGAAAACAATGACTCATTCATAAAAACCGGTGATGTAGTTCTGGTAAAAGGAAAGGTTGTGTATTTCGAAGACAGGCTTCAAATAAATATTTCAAAAGAGCCTGAGTCAGTATCAAAACTGGAAGAAGGAGAATTCCCTTCCGAGAGATTTGTTGAGAAAACAGAAAAAGATATTGATTCCCTTTTTGCAGAAGCAATGAAACTAATAAGTACTATCAAAGACAGGGACCTTTTGAATCTAACAAGGACTATATTCCTTTCATTAGAAAAAGAAATCAAGCATTCTCCTGCAGGAATGAGAGTTCATCATGCTTATATAGGAGGACTGCTTGAACATAGCTTAACAGTTGCAAAAATAGCTGACTATGTTTCAAAATTTTATATTGTGAACAGGGATCTTTTGATATCCGGGGCTCTTTTACATGACATAGGCAAAGTAAAGGAATACAGAATTACCCCAACAGGCATCAATGTTACAACGGAAGGGGAGCTCAAGGGGCATATAATAATCGGGATAGAAATAGTTAAAAAGTTTGCAGAAAGGCTGAAGTTAAAGGCAGATAAAATAATAGAACTCCAGCATATAATTGCTTCTCATCACGGTGAAATGGAACTTGGCTCCCCTGTACTCCCAAAAACTCCAGAAGCCATGATCATCCATTTCATTGAAAATATGGACTCAAAAATAGCGAGATTCATGGACATAATTAAAAAATCCGATGATAACAAAGAATGGAGCGAATATGACAGGAATCTTGGAAGGAGAATATTTTTAAGGAACAGTACAAAAGGTGATTGATGTGAAATACAAATTGCTTCATGAATGGAATGTTAACGCGGAAACAGCTATATCCATTCAAAATGAGATAAAAAAGAAACTAAAAATAGTTCCATTTAATGGTAGTGTGGAATTGATAGCCGGCGTTGATCTTTCATTTCCTGCGAAGGATAAGGGACTTGCCGTAATAGTCTTAATAGAATATCCATCTCTTAAGCTGGTTGATTATGTATATGAGATTGTGGACATAAACTTTCCATACATTCCAGGACTTCTTGTTTTCAGGGAAGGACCAGCTTTTTTAAAAACATGGGAAAAATTGTCCACAAAACCTGATGTTGTTATATTTGATGGTCAGGGAATTGCTCATCCGCGGGGAATAGGTATAGCTTCTCATATGGGACTCTTTATAAATATGCCAACTATAGGAGTGGCGAAATCAAAACTTTATGGCTGGTACGATCCACTACCTGAGAATGAATGGAGCTATGTGGAACTTAAGGATAAAAATAATCACAAAATCGGGTATGTCGTGAGGACAAAAAAGGGGGTTAAACCCATTTTTGTATCTCCCGGACATTTAACGGATCCTGATTCATCGCTGGAAATAGTTAAAAAAGTTACCATACCAGGAAAAAGAATTCCAGAACCCACAAGGATGGCACATATATTAACTCAAAAGCTGAAGAAGGGAAGTCTATAAGATGAGCTGGGAGGAACTTTCGGAGAAACTCAGAGATGAAAGAATTAAAAAAGGCCTATCATTGAAGGAATTATCAACAAAAACAAACATTTCTATATATAAATTGAAGAAAATGGAAGAAGGCGATTTTTCCATAGAAAGTCCTATTTACATGAAAAACTATTTGAAAAGAATAGCCATAGTTTTGGGACTGAATGAGCTGGAATTGATAGAAGAATATCAATCAGAGAAACTCCCTTCACCCCATGAGGAAAGGAATGAAATCAAGATCTCCTCAAATGTAATTTGCTATACAATAATAGTTACCCTTATTGTTCTGGTAGGAGTACTGCTTTTTAAAATCGAGAAAGAATTTAAACTGCCTTACGCTACTTTATATAACACATCAGAATCCATATTACTTATTGATGGAAAAGAACTTCCTCCAAATAAAGAGTATGATATATTCAAAAACATAAAAGTTACAAGCAATCAGGGCATGGTAATGATAAAAGAGTATTCTGGAAGGACGCTTAAGATAAAAATCAGAAATTTCGAGGTGAGCCTGTATGGGAAAGGCAAAAAACCCTGATTTTGTAAATCTTGTAATGTTTGTTTTTGCACCCTCCATAGATTACTGGATAGAAGAGCTTCGCCCCATCCTTGAAAACCATTTTGGACCCATTGATTATGTCTCTCCAGAACTTGATTTTGAGAAATATACTTTCTACTACTCAGAAGAAATGGGATATGGAATAAAAGGCAAGCTCATAAGTTTTGAAAGACTCATACATCCTGCCCAGCTTGCCGATATAAAACTTACCACCAACGAGATAGAAGAAAAGTATATGGTCGAAGGAAACAGAAGAGTAAATATAGACCCGGGATACATTCATCACACGCAGTTTGTTCTTGCTTCCACAAAAGCCTGGGGGAATAGAATTTACCTTGCAAAAGGGATTTATGCTGAAATAACTTTAATATACTATCGAGGAAAGTTCATGCACCATGATTTTACGTATCCAAACTACAGAGAGGAAGAGTATAAAAGGG
>JAGHBG010000149.1 GCA_021161105.1 Thermotogaceae bacterium
TCCAATTGTCAAGTTTCTGGAGATATTAACCTCTTTAATGATGAAGCTGTTTGGTTCTAAAAAAGAGAGGATGCTCACAGAGGAGGAGCTTAAAACAGTAGTTACAATGGGGCACGAGGAAGGAATATTGTCCAAGGAAGTCGCAGATATGATGGACAGTCTGGTGGAGTTTGGAGAAAAGGATGTAGATGAGATTATGACTTTGAAGGATGAAATAGCCTTTGTGGATGGCAACCTGAAATTAAAGGATGTTGTGGACTATATTGTCAAGACACCGTTTTCAAGATATCCTGTTTACGTAAAAACAAAGGACAACATTGTTGGAATTTTGGATGTTGATGATGTCTTAAAGTACATAAAGGAAAATAAGCTGAACGTAAAAGTAAAGAATATATCAAGGGAAGTTTATTTTGTCCCTGAGACCAAGGATATAGATGACCTGCTTGTTGAGTTTCAGAGGAAGGAAACGCCAATGGCAATGGTTGTTGATGAGTATGGCTCTGTTGTTGGCATGGTTACGATGGAGGACATCCTTGAGGAGATAGTGGGGGACATATTTGACAAGAGCATGAGAAGGGAGTTTTACATTACACATGTTAACAAGAATACGATAAGGGCTGATGCAAGGGCAAGAATAGACCAGATTGAAAGGACTTTGGGTATAGAATTGAAAGAAGGAGATTTTAACACGATAGCAGGCCTTATTGAGCATAAGCTTGGGAGAATTCCAAAAAAAGGCGAGAAAATAGATTTGGGAAAGTTCTACATAATAGTTGAGAAGGCCACCAGAAAGAGAATAGAAAAAGTAAAAATTGTTAAGAAATAATCAAGTTTCTTCGTTCAAAACTTACTTCGATTCGCCAATCTATATATTCTCGGATAGTGTGGCTGTTTCTCAAACCCAAATCTACTAATGTCACCCATCCAATCTTCATATTGTTTAATTTTTTCATTGCGCCACCCATCAGAAATTTCAGATTCACAGAGAAGCCAGCCATTTTCTTTCGCACTTTTGTTTACGTTGGAAAGTATGTTTTCTCTCTCCTCAGGAGGATAATACATTAATACATTTAGCATCAAAACAACATCATATTTTTTTGGTAGCGGTTCTTGCGATATGTCGTGAACTTCAAAATTCACCATGTTTTTTATTTCTTCAGAAAACTCAATTTCTCTGGAACACCCAGATTTCGGCCTTAAAGTATATAATTCCTTGGGTATGTTTAATTTTTTAATCTTTTCAATTTCGTTGAGAGACTCCAATTCGAACACTTCAAATGTGCCTTCTCGCGCCATCGATATTCTTTTTTCGGAAATATCATACCCGTCTATTTTTATTTTTTCTCTTTCAGGCCAGTTTCTTAGCAGAATAGAATATACTTCCTTGCCTATTGAACATCCAACAGAGGCGATTGTTGCCTGAGAGTATGAAGGTAGGATCACTTCACCAAGAACTCTGAGGACAGTATTATCTCTATAGAACGTTGTAAAGCCACTAATACAGCAAGGTGAGTCCATCATAATTTTATTGAAACTCTAATCTTTTTATTCTTTATTAAAAATAAGTTATTTATGCTGACGCAAGAGCAAGGTGCTTTTTTGGTTAAGTTTGCTAGGGGAGTTATCGAGAGTTTTGTTAAGGGAGAAGAAATAAAAATTCCAGAAAAATGTCCCGCAGTTTTTGCTGAGAGAAGGGGTGTTTTTGTAACTTTGGAAAATTATCCATCGGGTGAACTTCGAGGATGTATTGGTCTTCCTTATCCCGAGAAGCCACTCCTAGAGGCTGTGAAAGAAGCTGCAATGTCTGCAACACAGGACCCAAGGTTCCCTCCCTTAGGAAAGGACGAACTTGACAAGATAACAGTGGAAGTTTCTGTTCTCACGGAGCCGGAGAAAATTGATTTTCATGGCGATGATCTTCTTGAGAAGATAAGTCCAGGCAATGATGGGTTGATTTTAAAGAAAGGCTGGAATTCTGGGCTGTTCTTGCCACAGGTTTGGGAGAAACTACCAACAAAAGAAGAATTTTTAGAGAACCTTTGCTACAAGGCCGGGCTGTATGACAAGGATTGCTGGAAGGATGCTGAGATATTTAAGTTCCAGGTTCAGGCCTTTAGGGAAAAGGAGCCAGGCAAAATTTAATTCATGCATGATTTTACAAAACCCAAAAACATTGGATTTGGTTTCAGTGGCCTTGATGTGAATTCAGGGTGTGCTTGTGTTGCCACGAAGAATTTGTGTTTTGGAATTTCCAGGAATTCCATTAATTTTCTATTGGGGGAAACACCAGAGAATTCCAACCCGTTTTTCTCCAGAATTTCTATATACTCGGGATTGACTTCATATCTGTGCCTGTGCCTCTCTGTTATTTTTTCTTTGCCGTAAAGCCTTCTTACAACGGAACCACTTTTCAGTAATGCAGGATAAGCGCCAAGCCTCATTGTAGCCCCTTTCTCATTAATTTTTTTCTGTTCGGGAAGAATATCTATAACGGGATAAGGTGTTTCTCTATTAATTTCAGTTGAATTTGCATCTTTCAGCCCACAAACGTTTCTTGCATATTCAACAACAGCCAGTTGAAACCCATAACAAAGCCCCAAGAAGGGGATGTTTTTCTCTCGGGCATATCTTATACATTCAATTTTTCCTTCAGTGCCTCTCCATCCAAAACCACCCGGAACCAAAATTCCATCCACATCTTTCAGTGCATCTTCAACTTTCAGTTTACCCTTCCCTATGTTGGTGGTCTCAATCCATTTTAGCTCCACATTGCAACTAAGATTGCCTGATGCATGCTCCAGCGCTTCCAGAATAGACACGTAAGAATCATGAAGATAAGTGTCTTTTCCTGTTATTGCTATCTTTAATTTTTTCTTTGGTTTTTTCAGGTTTTCAACAAACTTTTTCCATTCTTTCATATCTTTTTTACCGGCAGGCAAGTTCAATTCTCTTATAACGTTTGCTGCAACATTCTGTTTCTCCAGGACCAGAGGTATCTCGTATATGTGCTTGACA
>JAGHBG010000193.1 GCA_021161105.1 Thermotogaceae bacterium
ATATACATAATTGCGTTTATATTTGGAATATTGATAATAAGCGTCAGAAAGTTCTATCCATCTTTACAGATGGTACTTATAACTATACTTGGCATAATTACTGCTTTTGGGGTTGTGAGCTTCATGGGGATACATGTATCCTTCATGACTCTCTTAATGGTTCCTATTATGATTGGAATAGGAATAGATGGCATGATTCATATTTACCACACTGTACAAACAGAAAAGGAATCAATAATCCAGACGGAAAAAGCAGTCTCCATTTCTCTTTTGACAACTATAATAGCTTTTGGAAGTTTCGCATTAGCAAAGGGAGGGCTTTTGAAAGAATTTGGAATTTGTGTCTCAATTGGTTTATTTCTCAGTTTGATTCTACCATTGTTCGTCTTCTTGCCAATGATAGAAAGGAGGAAAGAAAAGGATGTATAACTTGCATTTACTTCTCGGACACGTTGTGGCTGATCATTCGTTTACTAACAACGCAAAGATAAGAAAATATTCCGGATGGAATTTAGCGGGGCATATGATATGGTCTTTTCTTGCTATTCTCGCATTTACATTCGACATTTTGCTTAAGAGTAAGATCGGAATATTCGTTTTGGGCACTTTTACCGCCATTCATATCATGGGAGACTATCTGAGAACAGTCTTATATAAACAGAACAAAAAGAGAATGATAGATCTATTAGAATTCGGCCTTCTTGTTATTGCATTTACATTCAACTCTCTTGTCCAAAAAGAATTTAACAGGTCCTATCTTTCAGGTGAATTTATATACTATCTTCTTGGAATGTCAATTGTTACTACATTTGTCACATATTTCTTCCGAAATTTTTATCCCAAAATTGAAGACCTCCCCGATGTTGATGGAATTACAGAAAGAATGATTATCTTTATTTTCTTTTTGGCAAAGAAACCTCTCTTTGTTTTCTTTACAATACTTGTCGCTTTTGCATATAGAGTAATAAAGTATAGAAAGCCAGATAATCTGTGGTGGATGAGCCCCTTATTCGGCCTTGGAATCAGTCTTTTCTGGTACTTAACAATATATGTGTGGTGAAAAAGCTTGCTCTACGCAATAGGTGACATTCACGGAATGTATGAACCTTTGATTGCACTTTTTAATCTTCTCCCTCTTAGTAAGGGGGATAAGATAATATTTCTTGGAGATTATATTGATAGAGGACCTCAGTCAAGAAAGGTTATAGAGTTTCTTAAAGTTCTAAAAAACAATCATAAAGTACTTCTTCTCAAAGGTAATCATGAAGATATGTTGATAAAGTGTATTGAAAATGGGGAGTGTTTTATATGGAAAATGAATGGTTGCGCTGCCACGGTTAGTAGTTTTGGTGGAATTGAAAATATAAGAAAAGAACTAAACTTTTTCAAATCGTTAAAAATCTCTCACGAAGAAGGAAAGTTTTTCTTTGTACATGGTGGAGTTAAGCCAGGAGTTCCCTTAGAAAATCAGCAAGAATCCGATATGATATGGATAAGGGATGAATTCATATATTCCGAAAACCCCTTGCCTGGAAAAATAGTTGTTTTCGGCCACACTCCATTTGAAGAGGTCTTAATTATGAAAGACAAAATAGGGATAGATACCGGTTGCGTGTACGGTGGGAAATTGTCTGCTATAAGACTTGATGATATGAAAGTATTCAGCATAGAATGCAGGAGGTATTGATTTGACTTGGGCGTTAAATATTATCCTTGTAACATTTCTTTGAGGATCACTTTTCCTATCCTGTGGAAATGAAAAATCAGCGATGAAGATCGACGGCTTCCATAATTTCTCCGTTGCAAAAAAGAATCAATTTATCTTGTCTTATCTCTTTTATTTTGCAGGTTTTGCCGTTGTATGTTATCTCATCTCCCTCCTTTATATCTAATCTGTTTTTCCAAACCCGAGTTAGTGCTCCCGGACGCATAGAATATTTTCTCTTGTTTCTATTCATAATAGCAATAAGTTTTTTTAATATATAATCAATGCTAAATTCTTCTTTTTTTATCTCTCTCATACTTATTGCAACATCTGACAACTCCTTAGGTATGTTATTGTTTACGTTAAGCCCTATTCCAACAACTATTACTTCTGGCTTTATACCTCCGTAAATCCCTTCCGTTAATATCCCGGCTAATTTTTTCCTTTTGTATAAAATATCATTGGGCCATTTGATAGTTGTTTTTATACCTATTTCTTCCAAAAATTCATGAAGCGATACTGAAACAAGTTTTGTATAAAAATTCATATTTTTGATTTTTCTCGGTTTAAAAACCACACTAAACCAAAGTCCACCTGAAGGTGAATGCCAATTTCTTCCATGCCGGCCTCGACCCCGGATTTGCTTTCTTGCAACTATAACATCTCCATCATGTAGATGTTTGTAGTTCTCTATGGCATAAGTATTTGTTGAATCTATAAGATCAAAACGTATTATTTTCTCTCCTATCATAGCTCTACTATTTCGTACTTTTTTGTAACAGGGTTTACAATAACAGCAGTTGCTTTGCCTTTTAAGCATCCACAAGCTTCGCCTGGATTAATGATCAAAGTTGATCCCACTTCTCTTATGTCCATATCGTGAGTGTGGCCGTAAAAGATGAAATCGTACATGCCAGATTTTGCTATGGCTTCCAGGAGAAACGGTTCATGCATAATGGCTACTTTTCTACCATCAACTTCTATCTCTCTTGGGCCTTTTGCTATAGAGTCACCGGCCTTCTCCTTCAAATAAAGCCATTCTCCATCATTGTTCCCAAAAACTGCATAGAGTTTAAAGTCTCTAAATAAAGGTATCACAAAGGGAGCAACGATATCGCCGCAATGAAACACAACTTTTACCTTTTTTTCTTTTGCAACTTCTATAAATTTTTTAACATTTTCTATATTGTCATGAGTATCGCTTATTACCATCCACATGATTCCACCCCCCATATTCGGGAACTATCTTCTTTGCTTCTTTTATAATTCCTTGCCAGTTTCCGCTTTTAATCAAGGAAGTTATCCTGTCTATAACCTCTTTCACACCCTTGAATTCTCTTTTTGATACAGCCTTCATCACCTTGGGATGCTGAGTATTTTCAACGATTTCATAGGAGTAAAAAAGCTCTTCATAAAGTTTTTCACCTGGTCTCATACCTGTGTATACAATTTTTATATCCTGATCAGGAACAAAACCCGACAAAGTTATTAAAGTTCTTGCAAGCTCATCAATTGAAATCTGATCTCCCATATCAAGAACGAAAAGGTCCTTTCCAGAGGAATATGCTCCAGCCTGCAGGACAAGAGAAACAGCTTCAGGTATGGTCATAAAGAACCTTCTCATCCTTGGATCAGTTACAGTTACGGGGCCACCTCTTTTAATCTGTTCCCTGAACTTAGGAATAACACTTCCTCTACTTCCAAGAACATTACCAAACCTCACTATGGCGAATTTCGTACTACACTGGCTCCCGTCTATTCCATAAATCAAATAAAGCTCTGATAGCCTCTTGCTAAGCCCCATTATCGATGTTGGATTTACAGCCTTGTCCGTTGATATAAAGATGAATCTTTCAACTCCGTACTTACAACATAGCTCTGCCAAAATCTTGGTTCCTAAAACATTTACCCTGAAAGCCTCATAGGGGTTTTCTTCCATAAGATGAACATGTTTATGAGCAGCAGCATGAAAAACTATATCAGGTTTTGCCCTTTCAAATACATCTTCCATCCATACCTCATCAGATACATCACCAATTATTCTTTCCTTTTCAACATCTGGAAACTCCATACCAAGTTCTTCATCTATTTTATAAATACTATTTTCACCCTTACCCAAAAGTATTACCTTTTTTGGCCTCACTCTCGCTATTTGCCGTACAAGTTCCGAACCAATACTCCCACCCGCACCCGTCACAATTACAACTTTTTCATTTAGATAGTTTGTTATTTTTTAAATTTAAA
>JAGHBG010000197.1 GCA_021161105.1 Thermotogaceae bacterium
GATGAAGAACCCGTTTTTACATCTTCAGATAAAATAATTTTTGATATAGAAATACCATCTGGAGAATATTCCTTAAACCTTGTTATTAACAGCAGTTGGTGACATGGAGGGGAGAATATGATACTTGTAGTGGGAAGTTCAAACGTTGATTATGTATTCAAGGTTGATCATTTCACAAATACTGGAGAAACTCAAAAAGCTCTATCATTTCAACTTTATCCAGGTGGAAAGGGAGCAAATCAAGCGGTAACTGCCGGAAAATTAAGAGGAAAAAGTCTATTTCTTTCGTGTTTATCGGACAGGGATGGTCAGGTGTTGATCGAAAATTTTAAAAAATGGAATGTAAATGGCTGGAAAATATGTGGAGAATATACAGGAAAAGCTTTTATTGAAGTGACAAAAAATGGAGAAAACAGGATAATAATATACCCTGGGGCTAACGAATCCTTAACTTCAAAAGTTATCGTTGAAAACAAAAAAATGATAGAAAATTCTGATGTTCTTCTTCTTCAAAATGAGATACCTCTTGATGCAAACAAGACAGCTGCTGAAATAGCTAAAAATCTTGGTAAATTCGTGATTTTAGATCCTGCCCCAGCTCAAAATCTGGATAAAGAAATTCTAATGCTTGCTGATTTAATAACTCCTAATGAGGAAGAAGCAAAGGAAATAGGAAAGATAATGGGATGTGATTTCGATAATCCTGAATCATACATGAAATGTATAACAAACAAAGGTGTTCATTCCATAATATTAAAGCTTGGAGGAAAAGGTTCTATATACTTCGATGGAGAAGAATTTATAAAAGTTGATGCATTTAAAGTCGGGAATGTTGTTGACACAACAGCAGCAGGAGATGTATACAATGGTGCATTAGCCACAGCACTTGATGAAGGAAAAAGTATAAAACATGCTATGATATTTGCAAGTGCAGCTGCGGCTATTTCTGTTACAAAAATGGGAGCTCAAAGTTCCATACCAGATAGAAACAAGGTAGAAACCTTCTTGAAAAATCAAAAAATGTGATATTATAGAAGAGTACTTATAAAGTACTTCCAGTGGTTCCTTCTCAAGTAGATTTTTTCCTTTTTGTGGGCAACAAATTTATACAAACCAGCCCTAACAGGGATTATTTAGGAGGTGATTCATGTGAAAATATTCCTTGATACTGCAAATCTTGATGAGATCAAAAAAGGTGTTGAATGGGGAATAGTTGACGGAGTTACAACAAATCCTACTCTTGTTGCAAGAGAAAGAGTGCCATTTGAAAAAAGAATTAAAGAAATATGTGAAGTAGTAAAAGGGCCTGTTTCCGCAGAAGTAACTGCACTTGATTGGAAAGGCATGGTTGAAGAAGCCAGAAACCTTGCCAAGATTGACGAACATGTTGTGATCAAAATACCTCTTACACCTGATGGAATAAAGGCTATCAAGATTCTTTCAAATGAAGGCATAAAAACAAATGCAACTCTTGTTTTTTCTCCTATGCAAGCTGTTTTAGCAGCAAAAGCCGGGGCAACCTATGTTAGTCCATTTATAGGAAGGATCGATGACATCTCATCAGATGGCCTTAAGATGTTAGAGGAGATAGTTGTAATTTTTAACAACTATGCATTTGATACTGAGATAATTGCAGCTTCTATAAGGCACCCCATGCATGTAGTTGAAGCTGCTCTCATGGGAGTTGACATAGTCACAATGCCCTTCTCTGTTCTTGAAAAACTATTCAAGCATCCTTTAACAGATATAGGAGTAGAAAGATTCATGAAAGATTGGGAAGAATACAGAAAAATCATGGGAGGTGAATCAGTTTGAGTGATTCCTTGGAAGCATTTGATATAACAGAACTGGAAAACATGACAGTAAGAGAACTTTACAAGCTTGCAAAAAAATATGAAATAGCAAGATATACAAGTTATAGAAAAAGAGAACTCATAAACGAAATATTGAAAAAACAACGGGAAAAGATGGGTTATTTTTCCGGTGAAGGTGTGCTTGATGTAAATGAGAACGGCGGATTTGGTTTCCTTAGATCCATGAAAGATAATCTTCTACCTTCCTCTGATGACATTTATGTTTCACCATCACAGATAAGAAAATTCAATCTAAACACAGGAGATATAATAAAAGGCATCATAAGACCTCCAAGAAACGGAGAAAAATATTTTGCAATGATAAAAATAACTTCCGTAAACGATCATCCAATCGAAAAAAGTGGTGAAAGAATAAACTTTGAAAATCTTACTCCCGATTATCCAAGGGAAAAATTTATTCTCGAAACACATCCAGATATTTTAAGCACAAGAATAATCGACCTTTTCGCTCCGATTGGAAAAGGCCAGAGAGGAATGATAGTTTCTCCACCAAAAGCTGGAAAAACCACTATTTTAAAGGAAATAGCTAACGGCATAGCTCACAACCATCCGGAAACTTTCAGGATAATACTTTTAATAGATGAAAGGCCAGAGGAAGTCACCGATATAAAAGAATCCGCTGATGCGCTCGTAATCGCTGCACCATTTGACATGGAACCACGGCATCAAACAAAAGTTGCCGAGCTTACCCTTGAAATAGCTAAAAGACAGGTAGAATTCGGAAAAGATGTTGTCATACTTCTGGATTCTTTGACAAGGCTTGCAAGAGTTTACAACATATCAATAGAACCAAGCGGAAAGCTTCTTTCGGGTGGCGTAGATCCAGCCGCTCTTGTTAAACCAAAGAAATTTTTCGGTGCTGCAAGAAATATAAGAGAAGGCGGATCGCTTACCATAATAGCAACCGCTCTCATAGAAACCGGGTCAAAGATGGATGAAGTTATATTCGAAGAATTCAAAGGAACAGGAAATATGGAATTAGTTTTGTCAAGACAGCTGGCTAATAAGAGAATATTCCCAGCTATAAGCATAACGTTATCTGGCACCAGAAGAGAAGAACTGCTACTCGATAAGGAAACTTTAAAGAAAGTATGGCTCCTAAGAAGAATGTTATCCACTATGAGTGAAGAGGAAGGTTTGTCCCTTATATTGAAAAAATTGAGGGAAACAAAGAGCAACTATGACTTTTTAGCACTTATAGATATGGATAAAGCAAGAAGTTACTGATGCCTTATAAACAAAGCTTGACCCTCTTCTGAGATAACTTTAAACAATTTTCCTCTTTCTTCTAAGATTTTTAACTTCCCAAATACAGGATGAGAAGAATCCGGGAGCTTGGAAGTTTTTAAGGCCTTCTCAAGCTCCGCTGCGTAGCTTCTAACCTCCGTCCTATCAACTTTTCTCCTCTTAAAATCACCTTCAAGTAGCCTGTTTTGAACCTCCAGAAGGTATTCATAATCTTGCATTGACCTTGATATCGCCGAAATATCTGAAAATTCCCCATAAAAACCTATTATAGAACCCAAAATTGATGCTATTGTGTCTGTATCTGTTCGCTTTTCATTCGCTGCTGTGAGCAAAAGTTTCTTTGCTGAAATTTTCCCAATTTTCATTGCAAGTCCCGCAGAACACAAAGCTACACTTATACCCATTCCAGGTGTTTCATATTCTCCTGCTTTCTTACAAATCAACGAGTAATCATCATCTACATCAATGCTCTCTATTTTCTCCAGAACATACCTGAAGGTAAACTCAAACTCACTTAAAAAGTCTCCGGAACGAATTTTCTTCCACTCTTTCATGAAATCGTCAGACTCCAAAATCCTTACTGCACTCTCCTGGAAAACTTTATATTGTTTTAATACCGAATTTTTATCAATTTTCTTTTCATTCTTAGATAAGTTCATTACAGCAGCCACCAGCAAAGCACCCAAAAGAGCCTTGACATTCCCATGTGTAACTATGGTGGAATAAATAACGTACCTCACTATATCTGACTCATTTTCAAATGCAGCTACTATTGGAGAAACTCTCATAGCAGCACCACTGCCACCGGCATCCCCATAACCCGGATAAAAACTGGTGTACCATTGAACTCTGGGAGAAAAGAAGTTCATAGCAGCTTTTGTAGTGGCTTTTCCAGCGCCTCTTTCATAATAAGCCCATAGTGGAAGTTCCACATAAGCAAAGTAATCCGGGTGAAACTCTCCATCCCAAATAGAACGTGCAATTGCTAATGTCATCTGAGTATCATCTGAATATTCCCCTTTTTTAATTTCTTCCTTAGTTTTTGGATGTGTCCAATCCATAAATCCGTCCACTTTATCTACTACACCAGCTTCGACAGGAAATCCCATAGCATCTCCAGTTGCACCATAAACAAGAAACATTTTCTCCATCCTCCTTAATTAAGATTCATCTTTAGCAAATTATACTATTTTAGCGTAACGTGGCTCTATTTTCGATTAAGGTTTTTATTATAAATATGAGTTATAATTGCATCATGCAATATTAAAACTGCGAAAAAGGAGGGAGAATAGTGAAAGAGATATTAAAAGAAGCCCTTGAGTTTCTGAAGGCCAAGGATGTGGAGTATGCCGATGCGCGATATGAAGAGCATCAAAGAGAGGAAATCGAAGTCGAGTCTGCTCATTTGAAAAGCTTTTCATATTCTCAAGATAAAGGCGTCGGAATTAGAGTTCTCTTTGATGGTGGTTGGGGATTTGCAGCTACCGATACTTTATCCAAAAATTCCGTAATGAAAGCAGCAGAGCTTGCCCTTGAAATTGCTAAAGAATCTGCTAGAACAGCTAAGGAAAAAGTAAGGCTTGCTGAAGAGCCTTCTCATGTTGATACTTTCAAATCACCTGCTCAAGTTGATCCATTTTCCATTTCAAAAGCGGAAAAGATAGAACTTTTAAAAGAAGCCACTTCCGTCATGATGAAAAATGAAAAGGTGAAAAGAGCTGTGGGAACGATGGACTTTAGAAAGATTCATAAGGTTTTTGTAAACACCGAAGGTTCTGACATAGAGCAAGACATAACAATTTCTGGTGCAGGGATTGTGGCTTTTGCCGTGTCTGAGGAGGGCTTTCAAGTAAGATCTTATCCATCAAGTTTTGGTGGCGATTACGCAACAAGAGGTTGGGAATTCGTCCAAGAAATGAAGCTCATCGAAAATGCAGAAAAGGTTGCGGGGGAAGCAGCAGCTCTTCTATCAGCTCCAGAGATTGAACCTGGAGAGTATGACATAATAATTGATGGTCAGCAGATGTCACTTCAAGTTCATGAATCCTGCGGCCATCCAACGGAACTTGACAGGGTATTTGGCAGCGAAATAAGTTTTGCCGGTGGTTCATTCCTCCAGCCAGAGCTTTTGAACAAGCTCAAGTATGGAAGCGATATAGTTAACATAACCGCCGATGCAACGCTTGAAGGAGGACTTGGCTCTTTTGGATACGATGATGAAGGCGTAAAAGCGCGGATGAGCTACCTTGTAAAAGATGGACTGTTCGTTGGATACCTCATGGATAGGCAAACAGCGGCAAAACTTGGGCTCAGATCAAACGGCGCAGCGAGGGCCGACAGCTGGTCAAACATGCCTATCATAAGGATGACGAACATCAACCTCCTCCCAGGTGATAAAACTCTCGACGAGCTGATTTCAGAGATCGATTATGGATTCCTTCTTGCTACGAACAAGAGCTGGTCGATAGATGATATGAGAGTGAACTTCCAGTTTGCAACAGAGATAGCCTATGAGATAAAGGGAGGAAAACTCACGGGCAAGATATTCAAAAATCCAGTTTACTATGGAAAGACAACAGAGTTTTGGAACAGCTGCGACGGAATAGCAAATAAAGATTTCTGGCATATATGGGGAGTTCCAAACTGTGGAAAGGGCCAACCTGGCCAGGTTATGTGGGTAGGCCATGGAACATCACCGGCAAGATTTAGAAAGGTAAAGGTAGGTGTTGCAAGATGAGGACAGATCAATTTTACAGAAACCTTATGAGACTTCTTCACGACACTTTCCCCGGGTATGAATTTTTAGTAACAGCTACCAGCACTAAAAGAGATCTCACAAGATTTGCAAATTCTGAGATTCATCAAAACATCTCACAAGAAACTTTAAGAATGGAAGGAGTTTTTATAAAAGACAACAAAATGGCAGTTGTAAGCTCTGGCGATGTGTCGATGGAGGGGTTAAAAAAGCTTAAAGAACAGGTCGATGAGATTCTTGAAAATACGGAAGAACTAAACTTTAAATTCAAAATGCCACCACTAAGGATGGAATACCCGTATTACATGGACGAAGAAGACATGTTAAATGTTCATCCTTTGAAAAGGAGGGAGCTTTTCGAGCTTATAAGATCGATAGCCGATGAAAATAACCTGAAAGCCTTTGGGTATGTTGCTAACACAGAGAGTGAAGTTTCCGTTATGTCAACATCAGGCCTTTATCTTTATCACAGTGCAACCTACGCTGATTTCAATACAGTTCTTTTAAACGAGAACATGACAGGTTCTTACACATCTGCGACCGCGAAGAATTTTGAACAGCTCCAGATAGAAGATAAGGTAAGAGAAATAGTCACTCTGGCCAGAAAGAATGTACCAGAGGAGGAAATAGATCCAGGGCAATACACAGTTATCCTTGGCCCTGAAGCGGTTGCAGATATATTCAGCTACTTTGTTTACGGGGCGCTTAACGGTTTCGCTTATGAGACAAAGACAAGCTCTGCTGTTAAATACCTTGGCAAAAAGATAGGACCGAATTTTCTTACATTCAAAGACGATCCAGAAGATGATAGGCAGATAAAATATCCATTTGATAGTGTTGGAACAAAGAGAACTACATTCCCAGTTATAGAGAACGGAGAGTTTAAAAACATCCTTTACTCTTACCAAACAGCGCTTCTTTTTGGAAAAGAACCTACGGGGCACACAGTCTCTATGCTTCAGCCCTATATGGCGTTTGTTATGAATCCTGTGATTAACGGCGGAAATATGACAAAAGAAGTGCTCTTCTCAAAAGTGGACAGAGGAATTTACATTCACAGAATACATTACATGAACATCGTCGATCCAGCGAAGCTTTCACTAACGGGAATGACAAGAGATGGCTTGTTTATAGTAGAAAATGGAGAGATAACAAAAGCAGTTAAAAACATGAGATTTAATGTAAACTTCTACAAGCTTCTTGAGAATTTGAAGGGGCTTTCTAAAGAAACATACAACCCAGCTGGATACTCCACACCATTTATAGCACCTTATGCGCTCGTAGAAAGCTTTAACTTTACTTCAAAGAGTGATCATTGACAGGTGAAAATTATGAGACATTGTGATACAATGTGTAACGTTTTTTACAAAAAATCCTTGGGTTGAGGGAGGAGCGTAAATGAAGAAAAGTTTAACATTTAAATTGGGAATAACGTTGTTCATAGCGTTGGTAGCCGTTATATCCTTAATAGTTTTTACGGTAACTTACGAAAATATGAAAATTCTTAAAAGTAACATCAGACTTCAAATGAAATCCTTAGGTAAGGTTGCGGTAGAAACGGTAAAGCAGCATGATGAAACTATCAAAAGTTTCGAGCGGCAGATGATGGAGTCAAAGAGGGAGGAAATAAAAGTTGTAGTGGAGAGCGCGCTTAATGTTGTTGAGCATTATTATAAACTGTATCAGGATAACGCTATGACGGAAGAGGAAGCTAAAGAAAGGGCAAAGCAAGCTTTAGCATCTATGAGC
>JAGHBG010000167.1 GCA_021161105.1 Thermotogaceae bacterium
AAGAATTAAATGTAATGGCTGAACAAGATATCCGAATCTAATCACTCTCGTAAAAACTCAAAAATAGTAATTGAATCTAAGTTTTCCAAAAAATCTTTTTGCTTAATGTTTAATTTGGTTATTTGCGATATCTTATCTTAAATTCTTTCTACTATAGCTATTTCCTGAGGTGTGAGGCCGTAGATCTGATAGATAAGTCTATCGATGTGTCTATCGAGTTCATCTGATTTCTTATTATTTGCAGTCAATGAGTCGTTCTTTAATTTTATGAGCTCTTTCGTTATTTCTTCGATTTCTTTTCTCGCTTTTTCATCAGGTATCTCGATTGGTATGTTTTCAAGGTAGTTCCAGATAAGTTGGTATCCATTTTGGATTTGCGTACAATATTTGGTTATAAGGAACCACCCAAGCTTGCTGTTTAAGAATGCTAAGAGGTAGAAATCTTCAAGACCGATGCACCACACTGCGTCATTGGTATAGAATGAACCTTCATCAAATGTGAACTTAGGAGCAACTTGAAATTTCTGATAAACAATCTTCGGTTTTTCGAATTCGCTGTAGTACGCACATGGGCGAAGATTGTACCAATATTTACCTTTGTCCCAGCGCTTTTCAAGGGCTTCTTTGTATTGGCTTAAATGTTCATAAATTGCAGGATAATCATGAGGAATGTCAATGCCGTCTTTTGCAAGAATTATGTACTTTCCATTCCACTCAATTGAGTACCTCTTGATTTCTTTGCCGGTGAGGTAAGGCTTTATAATTTCCGCTGATTTGGGATCTTTCTGGATCAGCTCCTGACGTTTTGCTTCATCGATTATGAAGGCTTTGTTGTAACCAGTAACAATACCTCTGAAAATTTTTCCATTCACGTATTCTCCCAGAGGGATTCCAGCGGCCTGGATTTTTTCAAGAAGTTTCAAAGAAGCCTTATCTTCCAGAACCCAGCGGTCGGAATCTTTTCGAATCACAACGTTGATGCTCTTTCTTTCGATTTCTTCTCTAAGGCTTTTGTAATTAAGATTTTCGACTTTCAAATAACGCAGGTGATTCTCTTTGCTAGGCTTGATCTTTTTCACAGTCAATATGCACGGGTAGGTTGTGGCGTCAAATACCGGGAGATCTCCGAAATCGATGATTTTCGAAACAGTGTAGTTTTGCTGAAGGAAATTGGTAAGGGCTTTTCCGTATTTTGTTCTAAGAAACTTGTTTGAAGATATGTAAACAAGAATTCCACCCTCTCTGGTGAGTTCAAGACCTCTTTCATAGAAAGCAACGTAGATGTCTGAGGTTCCTGTCATAGTCTTGTAGTTTTTCCTGAGATATTCTTTCAGTTCGGAGTCAAGGGCTTCTTGCCTTATGTAGGGTGGGTTGGCCATTACTATGTCAAAACCATTCTTTATACCAAACATCCATTCCGGGTCAAACCAATCGGAAGGTTTATCCGCGAATGGATCCCATTGAGACAGTTCATGGCCAAGGCTTTTTATCATCTTGGTGTTTCCATTTTCAAAGATTTCTTTATCTATTGCATGAGCAATTTTTTTCTGTAACTTTCTAAATTCGTCCTTCAGTCTCTCTTTTTCATTACCGTAAGAGTTAAAGAAACGTTCCATGATAGCCTTTAGTTCGAGTATGTCTCTGTCACTGGATGTATCACCAAGTCTCTGTTGTTTTTTATCCTTACTTTCGTGTAATTTTCCGAGAGTATTCGCGCAGACGAATTTGAACTCGAGGTTTGGTAAAGGTTTAACACCACGGTTCTCATGAATATTGTCGTTGACGTTGGCATCAACAATGAGTGAAAGAAAGACTCTGAGCTTTGATAACTCAACAGCGATCTCCTGAATATCCACACCGTAGATTGAATGTTCTATTATTCCCAGTTTTCTAATGTAACTCGCGCTTTCGTTCTTGAATTTTTCTTCTATAAAGTTTCTGAAAACAGGATTTACAGCCCTAAGCTGGCGTTCTTTCCATTCCGTGGCATTTGGATCTAACTTATCCAGTGTGTACGCAATTTTCTGAAGTAAGCCCATCGGAAATGCACCTGAACCACAAGCTGGGTCGATTATTTTCAGCTCGCTCAGCGCATCAAGGATCTTTTCTTTTTCATCTTCGTTCAGGTTCAATTCTTCATCAGCGTACGATAACAAATTTTCGGCTTGCTTTTCTTTGATCCCGGTATTAGAAACCAAATAATGTTTCAGACTTTCATCGACCATGTATTCAACTATCTGTCTTGGGGTGTAGTAACTTCCGGTAGCTTTCCTGGCACTTTCCCCGGTTTCCGGGTTGATTTCAGCAAGAAGGTTCTCAAAGATTCTACCCAACATTTCGGGATCAACTGAGAGTTCAACGTCAACAGGGGTATTTTCGTCTATCGTAAAGTTATACGTTTCAAGGAGTTCAAGTAATTCTTTTAGCCATTCATTGGGAACTTTTAGAGTATTCAAGTATTTTGAAAACCCGGTGATTTCATCTATTTCATAGTAATCGTGGTTATGAGGAGCAAACAAACCTCCGTTCAAGAAAGGTATTTGATCGAAGTCAGGCTTTCTGAACCGTTCCTTCCTTTCCTCAAGTTTCGTATTGAGAACCTCGAAGAAAAGCGGTTCTATCACTTCGTGATAGTAGTCTTGATTGTTTTCTATTGCTTCTTTAATGCTTCGTGATGAGAGCACTCTTTTAGGCACTAAAGGATCACCATTTTCGGAGTGCTTCTCCTTCAGGAACCAGATGAAGATAATCCTTCCTATAAGCCTTACAGCAAATTCCTGAAGGATTTTGTGGTCTTTTTGGGGATCGGTCGAAGGCAGTGTAAGGATTGGTTCAAATTCTTTGTTTTTGTTTCCGATTTTTCTTTTTCCGCCAACCAATTTGGTGAACAATAGGGCGATCTTTTCGTAGAATTCTTTGTTTACGACCTCTACTGAGAATCTCTTTCTGAGATCTTCGAGATCTATTACTCTTTTTGATAGGAATTTTTCTGGAGTATGTATCTTTGCGTCTGGTCCCAGATAGAAGGAGTAACGTTTTGGGTTTGAGTATTTGTTC
>JAGHBG010000040.1 GCA_021161105.1 Thermotogaceae bacterium
ATATAACTACATACTTTGATGTTTTCAAAAAATAACAGAATAAGGCGGTGATAGAAAATGAGTATCACCTGGAAATATTCCTTTTATATTTTGATGGTATTTGCAGTTATTCTTTTTTCTACTTTTTATGTTTTCAACTTTAAGCTCTTTAATAAGCTGGATACGATTGTATCAAATATATTAGAAAATGATGTAACTAGTATCACTTCTCTCGTTCAAACTAAATTACGTTTCTTACCTGAAATTGCTGTTAGTGGCAATGCCTCTGAGGTTGAGTGGCTGAAGTCAGAGTATATATACTTTGGCGGACAAGGCAGAGTGATTGAATACATATATGAGAATATTGAAGGCAAGTGGTTAATATCATTCAAAGGGGAATTTAGTGCTTTTATGATAAGCAAAGCATCAGTTGATATTAGTAAATTTATGGAGGATGTCATTCCTAAAAGCATCAAGCTATCAAAAGGGTATATTTATGTAGTAGATAGTTTTGGAAATACTGTTTACCATACAGTGAGTGAAAAAGTAGGTTTGAATATACAGGGCAAAGGCTTAGAAAATTTGTTAAGAACTTTTAAAGAAAGTAGTAGTGGACATATCACCTACGAATACCAGGGAGAGAAAATAAAAGCTTTTTATTCTAAGGTTATGCTTCCATTTAATCTTAAATACTATGATAGTAATGGGAATGAACACGATGTACACTTCTACGTTGTTAATGCTATGACGATGGATGAGTTTAAATCTTATTACTCTGATTTGTCAAACTTTATGTATAGGATAATAATTCCAATATCGCTGATTCTTTTATTTGTTGCTTCGTACATCGTTGCAAAAATCGTTATAGGACAGACAAAAAGGCAATACAAAATAATCAAGGATTTCACAAATGAAATATATTCTACCATAACTAATATGAGTACATCGTCGACTGAGATAGAAAAGATAGCGGAGAATAACACTTCGACCGCAAAAAAATTATCTGACATAACTCACAATTTTTCAACTTTTGCGGAAGAGGGAAGATATGAGGTTGAAAATTCGATAAAGTCTATTAAATCCTTTTTGGATCTTCTTACAAAGGTTCGTCGCGAGATAGAAAGTTCTGTTGATTTGATTTCTTTATTGACAGAATTGAATGAGAAAATAACTTATCTTGCAGATACTGTTTCAGTTCTTGCCATAAATGCATCTATTGAAAGTTCAAAAGAGACCATAGATAGAGAAGGGATTGGAAAGATAGTAGAGCATATAACTAACATTTCAAAGGATGCGAGAGAGACAGCAAATCAAACAAGAAAGGCCATTGAAAAAATTCAAACCAGCTTGTCAAGTCTTGCTTTATATTCAGACAGAATAAAGAAAGAAGGAGAAGTTATAAACGAGGCTGTAAATAACATTTCCAAAGTTATGAGTGATTTTATATCAGGCATAAAGGAAATAAGGACAGTGTCTGAAAGTATAATGAAATCCTCTGAAAATACTACTGCAGGGACTGAAGATATAGTAAACTCGCTTAGAGAATTGAGAAATGCAGTGAATAGGCTCACAACTATGATGTCAAAATTGAAAATGTGAGGTGAGAAGTAGATGAATTTAAAGGATAGAATAAGAGAAGATTTAAAAAGTGCGATGAAAGGCAGGGATAAAGTTGCTGTTAGGACGTTAAGAATGGTTATAGCAGCTATAAAAAACTTTGAAGTTGAAAAGATGAAGGAGGCAGCTGATGAAGATGTAATAGCTGTTCTTCAGAAAGAGGCAAAAAAGAGAAAGGAAGCTATTGAGCAATACAGTGCTGCTGGAAGAGAAGATTTAGCTTCATCTGAGAAAGCAGAACTTGAAATTATTAAAAGATATCTTCCAGAGCAAATGAGTGAGGAGGACGTCAAAGAATTGGCTAAGGAAATAATAGATCAAGTTGGTGCAAAAACTGCGAAGGATTTCGGAAGAGTGATGAAAGAAATAATGCCAAGGGTTAAAGGAAAAGCTGATGGAAAGTTGGTCAACAAAATAGTAAGGGAGCTTCTCCAGGGATGAAAGTAAGTGTAATAGGTGGGGGAAGCTGGGGAACAGCGATAGCAAAGCTGCTTCATATAAAGGGACATGATGTAAGGATTTGGGCAAGAAGGAAAAAAGTTGTGGAAGCCCTAAGAAATGGTGAGAATCCATACTATTTGTCAGGAGTGACTCTTCCAAAATTTCGTGCCACGGATGATTTGGATGATGCAATAAAGGAAAGCAAGCTGTTGTACTTTGCAATACCTGCTCAGGCAGTCAGGCAAGTGCTTGAAGCCATAAGCGAGCTTCCAGAGGACGCCATCGTTATAAATCTTGCTAAGGGGATGGAGATAAAATCAGGGAAAAGGATGGAAGAGGTATTTAGGGAGGTCTTGGGGGATGTTAGATACGCAACAATAAGCGGCCCAAGTCATGCTGAAGAGGTTTCAAGAGATATTCCTACAAGTGTAGTTGTAGCTTCAAAAGATGAGGATGTGGCAAAACTTGTTCAGTATGAGACAAGTACGATATCTTTTAGGGTATATAGAAGTACTGATGTAACAGGCGTAGAGATAGCAGGGGCTTTAAAAAATATAATAGCTGTGGCTGCGGGAGTTATTGATGGTATGGGAAGATGGGATAATTCAAAGGCCGCATTAATAACCAGAGCTCTCTCTGAAATTACGCGATTTGGCATTCATTTTGGGGCCAGGAAGGAGACTTTCATGGGACTTGCTGGAATAGGTGATTTGATCGTAACTTGTACGAGCCAATATAGCAGAAACAGGTATGTTGGTGAAATGATTGGAAGAGGAAAGAAGTTAGATGAAATTCTGAAAGAGATGTCGATGGTAGCAGAAGGTGTGTACACTGCAGAAGTTGCTTATGAAATCTCTAGAAGGGAAGGTCTTTATACTCCGATAATTGATCATGTGTATAAAGTTCTGTATGAGGGTATGGATGTTTCAACAGCCCTTCATTCTCTTTTAAACCGTCCTTTGAAAGAAGAAGACTAAACTTTTTAACAATCGAAATTTTTTTAGAAAAAGTCGCAGTCAATAATATCAATGGTGTTAAAGCAATTAACTTTCATGAAATTAGATATAAAATCTGGTTATTCAAATTCATCTTCAAACGATCGTGATATTTTAAAGTTCACAAGCGATATTCCAGCAACTATGAAGAAAATAATAATTGATATTGCTGACGCAAATCCGAAATCCTGGCCTCTGCCTCCTTCAAAAGCTAGCTTATATGTATAAGAAATTAATATATCCGTTGCTCCTGCTGGAGTGGTTGAATTTGGTATTGCAGGACCTCCACCAGTTAGAAGGTAGATATTAACAAAGTTATTGAAATTAAAAGCGAAAGACCCTACTAAAAGAGGAGCTACTGTTGTCATAAGTAATGGAAAGGTTATTTTCCAAAATCTGTGCCATTTTCCTGCTCCATCTATTTGCGCTGCTTCGTATAACTCATCTGGAATTGATTGAAGTGCACCGAGAGAAACGGTCATCATATATGGAAAACCAAGCCAGGTGTTTACGGTCAAAACGGCTACTTTAGCCCAAAAAGGATCATTAAACCATTTTACACCGTTTATACCAAATAATTTCTCAAGAACGAATCTATTTATGATTCCATATGTTTCATTGAACATTCCATTTTTCCAAACTAAAACTGATATAAAAGCAGGTACAGCCCATGGGATTATGAGTAATGTTCTATATATAACTCTTCCTTTTAGATTTTTGTCATTAAGAACTAATGCGAAGGAGAGACCAATGACGAACGTAAACAACACACTCAAAGATGCCCATATGAAAGTCCACCAGAATATTTTGAAAAAAGGTCCAGAGATGGAGGGGTCTTTTATTATTTTTTCGAAGTTTTCTAATCCTATGTTTTTGATATATCCGGCGATGAAAACCTTTTTACCATTGATAACATCGTAGAATGCTCCGTTTTCTTCTAATACTCTGCCTCCAGTTTCAGAATTGACCAAAAATTCTTTTACGATTACTTTTCTGTTTTTATATTCTTCTTCGTAAGATAAATAATATTTATGCTTTATTTTAAAAAATCTCCATTTCCCATCTTTATGTAATCTGAGGGAAAGA
>JAGHBG010000227.1 GCA_021161105.1 Thermotogaceae bacterium
AGTCTCTCCATCTGCAAGCTCTACCCTCAAACCTGCTTTTCCATCTAAATCCTCAATTTGCACAACATCACTGTAAGCATTTATTACTATACCCTTCACAACAGTAGAAACTGTTGACTCAACATCAGCCTCGAAAAGAGTGGCAACAGCATCATATATAGATATTTCCTCGCCACCTGTGCCTTCTCCTTCTCCTGGAACTTCTGCCACACATGCGTTAAATACAAACAAAGCCGCCACAACAGCCGCAAGAATAAGTAAATACTTTCTCATACCAACACCTCCCCTTTAAAAATTGTGAAAGTTTTTAATGAATAACTACTATTTCAAACGGAGCTCTAACCATAATTTCAGGACGACCTTTATATTCCTGAATCTCACCATTGTATTCCCAAAGTTCACCATATACCTTTACTTTTTTACCCTTCAAACTATGAAGGCTAAAATCGCCAAACATGTACTTGTACCCATTTTCTCTTGCTGCAAACAATGCATATTTGCCCTCTGCAACATAATCCTTATAATAAGTATCATAACCAACATCTTCTATTGTATCCTCAATCCAGACTATTTTCCCTATTTTATCCTCCCACTCATCTCCATTCTTAAGCACAGGCGCGCTGTCCCATAGCGAGAATATTCCTCTTCTGTTTTCCCAGGCACATCTGTACGCTTTTATTATAGCATTTATGAGTTCTGGTTCGGCATTTTCCTCATAGACCAAAGGTCTTGCAAGCCCCGCAGCTGTCACGGAAGCTTCGTAAAAGTAAACAGAGCTACCATCGCTGGAAAATAGATATATAAGATTTCTATCATATTTATCTTTTCCCTTGTAAATATACTTTTCAGAAAATTCATCCGCAAACCATTTAAAATACTCCGTAGCTTCTTCTCCAAACTCACCTACGGGCTTGTCTGCTCTAAACTTGACTTTTTTAGAAATCTCTGGTGTGTCTATTCCTATTATCCTGTAACCTTCATCATTGATATAGAATGTATCTCCATCATGAACTTCACTTGAAGTAACCTTTATATCTTCTGAAATTTCCCAATAACTGCTAAAATTCACACCCAAATTACAGGGTGTTTCAGTATCATAGGGATAATCAGCTTCTTTTACACAGCCCGATAAAAGAGCAACAATAAAGACTAATAAAACGACAAAAAACTTTTTCAAATCCACTCAGCCCCCTTATTGCTGTGGAGTTAGGGTATTATTATATCAAATCAATGATGACAGAACAAAAAATCAGGCATCTATCGGGATTCTTCTTTTTTAATTATATGGAAAGTTCTTCTTTTATTTTATAAAGCGACCATTTAACCGCAGGGGTTCTGTAGGGCTGGCAGGTGTTATCTATCTTTAAAACCCAGAAATCTCTTTTTCTCTCAAGGATTAAATTGTAATGCTGATCAAAGCCTTTATCAGAAGAGATTAGCTTCATATAATAACTTTCTCCATCAAAATCCTTGAAAACTTCCTTCACAACAAAGACTCTGTCATTTCTTCCTTTATAAACTTTTCCCTTTAAAGATGGCATTTTTCCTTCGTTCAAATTTTCAATTTTTACATGCACAGCAGATTCCTCCCATGTAAGTCTTTGAACTGATGTATCCTTTATCTTCCTTGCTTTCACAAGATGAATCGTTCTTCCTTCTTCTATCCATTTTCTCTCATACCTTGTTTTGATCTTCCTGTCAGGGTTTATTTCTACAGGCTTTACATCAAAAAATCCACCCTGTGAAAGAAGCTCATGCACCTCCAGTGCATACTTCCTATCATCAGTTGCAAGTTCGAATTCTCCATCCATTTCAAGTACAGAAGCTAAGCTCTGCACAAAATCACCGGCAGTTACCCTTCTGTTTTCATGGCCTTTTTTGCTCCATGGGCATGGAAAATTAACAAAAACTTTTCTTACAGAGCTATCTCTGAATAGCTCTCTTAAACCAAATCTTCCGTCTACCATAACAAGCCTTACATTATCTATACCCTCATCATAGAGCTTCTTCTGAGCCTTTACGAAAGATGTGAGTGAAAGCTCAAAACCCACTATGTTTACATCAGAGCGTTCTTTTGCAAGATATATTAAAAATTACCCATTTCCAAAACCAATCTCTACGAAGATAGGGGCTTCCCTTCCAAAAATTTCTTTCCAATCAACAGGAAGCCTTTCAAATTCACCGGGTTTTATATGATACCTTAACGACTCTACTGTCATGTTCAATCCACCTTCTTAGATTTTTTTATCCTGTACATAACACGATCAGCTGCTTTCAAAGCATCGTATACATCCTTATGACCGGTAACTACCCCAAAAGAAAGGTGTGCTTTCGTCTTTTCGTGGAAATTCCTGGTGATTTTTCTTGCCACACTTCTTGCTTTCTTCTCATCACAATCTCTTAGAACAATTATAAACTCATCTCCGCCATATCTGATAACATAATCTGTTTTCCTTACAATTCTTTTCGCAATCTCAACAAACTTTTTTAAAACCTCATCGCCGTAATGATGACCATATCTGTCATTTATTTGTTTAAAATCATCCAGATCAAAGAATATTAGAGCATCCTCTTTGTTTATTTCAATGTCATCAAGCATCCTGCGGTTGTATGCACCAGTAAGGGGCTCTTTAAAAAGCTCCTCATTCACGCCCATAAGCCGGTCCTCAATACGCCTTTGCTGAGTTACCAGATAATATGTAAATGTTATTGACGAATAGGTAGTGCAGTACCCCAACACTGGTGGTATAGACAGCGACAGCGCAAAAACTGATATCATATACTGAATAGCTCCTAACATCAGTAGAAGCGATGAATAGCTTAACACACTTTCTTTATATGAAACCATCTTCATCCAGAACACAATGACCAACAAAATAAGGTATGGAGCTTCCAACATGTGAACATGTCTGACAATAATAAAATCAGGGTAGAACAATATGAACAAAGACAACACAAGTGCAGGATAGCTTAAAATTCTTGTTTTCCTTAATACCTTTCCGAACCTTACCATATCCGCCCCTAGCACAAAAAACATGATAGCCATACCTATAGAAGAGTAAACAATCCTCTTGGCTACCTCAAACTCCGTTGAGGACATATAAAACTCCCAGAAAGAAGCATCCGCCATATAAAGCCCAAGAAAAACAAACCCATGAGCAAAATTTACATAATAATCATAATGCGACCTCTTATACGCCATAAAAGCAAGCAGAAAGCCCAATATAATTGCTATTCCGAGGCTTGCCTTAGAACCAAAATCAATAAGGAAGTTCAACAAAGAAATTCTGGTATTCGGTTTTTCAGATATATAAGGCACTTTTCTAAAGTCAAGAGAATGCAGGTTATGAAAGAAAATTTTAATATCATTTCTGCTCTTCATTAAATTCACCGGAAATTGAAAAGCTTTTGTCCACACATTTACATATCCTTCTACATATCCTTCTGAATAAACCTTCTTTCCATTCACATAAACCTCAAGTGCATTGGTTGACACCATGGGAATGGTTAAATAATAATCACCCTCATTATCCGTATATACATACGATATAGCTACCAGAGTAGAAGGTCGCGTTACACTTACAACTGCTGGAAGTTTATACTCCACTCCGTTTATATACCAGGTTTCAAGCAGAATGGCACCTTTGGGTACTAATGATAGATATATAT
>JAGHBG010000220.1 GCA_021161105.1 Thermotogaceae bacterium
ATGTTGTTGAGGAAAACAGTCCTGTCTATGCTTTTATTAACTTTGATGATGAGGTACCTGTCACAAGTATAATGTCTGTTCTTGAAGATGCAACAAATATGGAAATTGCTGTCTCTGAATCCACACCTGTAGGACATTTTGGATTTATAAAGATTTCCAATGGACTTAAAGAAGGAAGTTATAAAGCATCTATATGGCTTCAGAACGCTGATGAACTAATATCGCAAACTTCTGTTTCGTTTACGGTTAAAAAAGTAGATAAAAGCTCTCCGCAAATTTCACTCGCCGTTAACAATGATGATTACATAATCTCGCCAAATGAAGATATAATCATAGACATACATGCAACAGACGATACTTATCTGGAAAGTTATGAGATATTCCTTGATGATCAGCTTATAGATTCCCAGTATAATATTAATTATCCAACATTAGATGAAAGAAAAGTACTAACCGGTGTAAATGAAGGCTATCACTACATAAGAGCAATTGTATGGGATAAATCAGGAAAATATACTACTGTTACAAAGAGATTTCTTATAACAGACCTGATAATTGATCTTAATGTAGAAACAGATAAAGATAAAGAAACCATCAATCCTGGTGACAGCGTTAACATATATCTTGTAACAAGTGCTGCCTCCAATATGAATGATATTGATACTTTACTGCTAACAATAGATGATGCCATACTTTACAGCTATTATTCCACAGATACAACGGAATCCTCACCATCTTTTATACACAAATGGGTAGCCACTGTGGGAGAACACTATATAACAGCATATATAAGACTCAAGGATGGAAGAGAAGGGCTATCAACAAAATTCGTAAAGGTTCCAGATTTAATTCCACCATCTATCGATGCTTTAATGATTGATGGTACTGAACTCGCATCCGATGTTTCTCTGGTGATATCACAGGGAATTCATGATGTAACTTTAGTCATCTCCGACAACTGGAGGTTACCTCAAACAAATATCATAGAGCTTGAGATATGGAAAAACCAAGCCGCTCCAAGTTATGTTACTACCGTGCCTCTGGAATTGTCATCATTCTCTGATGATTCCAAAAAAGCAACATATACTGCTTCTGTAGATCTCAATGCTGAAGACTATATATTGATTCCAAAAGATATAAAAGATTATGAGGGAAACAGGATATATCCAGATGAACAGTTCTTATTGAGTGTGAGATGATTTTTACCTAAATTACTTATAAAATCCTATGTTTTAATGTTTCCTGTATAATTATCACTGGGGATTGGAATGGATATAAATGAATATAGAAAGCTCATAGATAATTTCCCAGAAGAACCTGGTATTTATATATTTAAAAGAGAAGGGAAACCTATTTATATAGGCAAAGCCAAGAATATAAAGAAAAGGTTGCTGCAGCATTTCCAGGCAAAATTTTCCAAATCGTCATTCATTATAAATGAAGCAGATTCAGTTGAGTTTATCCAGACTGCGACAGAGAAAGAAGCACTAATTCTTGAAGCCAATATGGTTCTTAAACAAAAACCAAAATATAATGTACAGCTTAAGGGGACAGAAGTTTATCCTTATGTAAGTATTTCTAAAGGTCCCTTCCCATATGTGGAAATTGTCCGCAGAAAGCGAGATGGAAAAGAAATATACGGTCCTTTCACCAGTGTAAAATTCTTAAGAGAACTCTTAGAAATACTCCAATCCATGCTCAAATTCCGCACCTGTAAGAAAAAGCTTGAAAGAATAAAAAGACCTTGCATGGATTATTTCATAGGAAGATGCATAGGACCATGCATAGAAGGAAATGTTACAGAAAAAGAGTACGAGCAAATATTGAATGAACTCAGAGATTTCTTTAAAGGTAATATAAACAAATTTTTGGAGAACATAAAGGAAAAAATGGAACATCATGCTAAGATGCTTGACTTCGAGAACGCTGCACGATACCGCAACGTTCTCCTAAAAATGAAAGATATGCTGGAAAAACAGGGCGTAGAGTTAAGTAGTGAAAGAAGTTTTGATGTAGTCGTTGGAAAAGAGGGAATGTTCGTTGTATTAAAAATAAGAGGCGGATACCTTTTGGGAAAACTATCCTATGAAATGGAAGGAGCACATTTACGAGATTTTATTGAGTATTTTTATGCAAGAATCAGCGAAAAACCTCCACTTGTAGTATCCACACGCGAAGTTGATAATCTTCTTGAAATTCCTGTTAAAAAACCTTCAAATGAAGAGGAAAAACATCTTGTTGAAATCGCATTAAGGAATTTAGAGAACGAGCTGAGATTAAAAGGCTTAAGAATTGAACAGTTAAAAAGACTTGCAGAATTTGCAGGCTTGAAAGATATTCCAAAAAGAATAGAAGGAATTGACATTTCACACCTGCAGGGCAGAGGTACTGTAGCATCACTCGTAGTATTTGTTGATGGAAAACCCGAAAAAGGAGAATACAGAAGGTACAGAATAAATCTTAAAAAACCCGATGATTACCTTTCCATAAAAGAAGTTGTAATGAGAAGATATAAAAAACATGACCTGCCTGATATCCTGTTTATTGACGGAGGAATTGGCCAGGTAAAAGCTGCTTACCATGGATTAAAGAAGATAGGAAAAGAAAAAAAAACAGTTATACTGGGACTTGCCAAATCGGAAGAACGTATCGTAACTCTCAAAGGTGAATATCGACTACCTGTATCAAGCCCTGTAGTGCGGACATTGGTAGCAGTGAGAGATGAAGCTCATAGATTTGCTGTTGAAGGTAACAGAAGAATAAGAAGAAAAGAGGGACTGAAATCCGTCCTCCAATCGGTTAAGGGCATAGGACCTGTTAGAAGAAAAAAGTTACTTGAAAGGTTTTCATCTATAGAAGAAATAAAGATAATACCTTTTGAGGAACTTTCTAAACTCCTGGGAAGTAAAAAAGTAGCGGAGAAGCTTTTAGAAGAAATTGGGGATTAAACAATTTGCCATTTTGATTTTAAATGC
>JAGHBG010000118.1 GCA_021161105.1 Thermotogaceae bacterium
ATTTGAAGAGCAAAGCCGCCGGCTTGTATGACGCCTGCTTTACCAATTTTGACTCCCAGACTAATTGCAGTTGGAAGCTGCTCTGATTTTGCATAGTAGTATGCTATGTCTTCAGCGATTTCTCCTGTTTGCAATGGAACCTGAGAAGTGTATGGAGTTTTCAACCCAAGATCACGGACAATGTCGAGTGATCCTCCACCGATTACCGAAGATAAGTCAAACTTCCTATCTTTAATAACTGTTTCAACTACTGGATTTGAAACATAGCCTCTAACTGTAAAATTTCTGGCTTGAGCAACAATTCTACCTATAGGGCCATTTGATTCTATAGCAAAGGTAATGACTTCTGTTTCAGCAAGCCAGGGAGTAGTTAATGATGCGCCTGTCAATAGCCTTCCAAGTGCTACTGTAACAATAGGAGAAAGATTATGTCTGAGTCTTGCCTCCTCTACAAGAGATTTTGTTCTTGCAACAGAGAATCTTAATTTTCCATCAAAGGCATAGCCGTATACTATTCTATCCACATTCAATCCCTCCAGAGAAAAATAAAAAGCCGGGTTCTGTACCCGGCTTTGATTATACCAAAATGTGGTTTATTCTGTCTTAAATCTATTGATAGCTTCTTCAAGAAGATCAACAGCTTCTTCAAGATCTTTTGCGGTTTTTGCAAGAATCGTTCCTTGATCTTTGAGACTTTCAACTTCTTTCTTGACAGATTCCATTTCCTTAACGACTTCGTTTATAGATTTAGTTGCGTTGTCCATTGCTGCTGCAATTTCCTCTGCTGCTGCGCTTTGTTCCTCTGCAGAAGCTGCCAAGTTGTTGGTCATGCTGTCAAGAGCTGCTGTCTGCTCTTTGATGTCTCCGAAGGCTTGGGATATGTTGCTACTTTCTCCCTGCATTTCCTGTATCATTTCAACAAGATTTGCTGTTATATCGCTAACCTGATTTGCTTCATTTCTTATCTCAGAGAGCATGTTTGCAATCTGTTCGGTGGATTTTCTTGACTCCTCTGCTAATTTTCTTATTTCATCAGCAACAACTGCAAAGCCTTTTCCTGCTTCACCAGCTCTTGCAGCTTCTATAGCAGCATTGAGTGCAAGAAGGTTTGTTTGCTCTGCAATTGAGTTAATGGCTTCAACTATCTCTTCTATGTTCCTTGTTGAATCGGATAAGGATTTTACGCTATCACTGGCGTGCCTTGATTCTGCAGCAACTTGCTCGATTCTGTCGATGATTACAGACAAAGCTTTTTCGCCGTTTTCAACGGAGTTTCTTAAGCTTGAACTCTGAGACGATAGTTCCTCAGCTGTCTTAGAAACCATCTGCGCACTTGATGCAACTTCCTGAACACCAGATGTTGTCTCTTCAATAGCAGCTGCAACATTGTTGGCCATTGAAAGAACCTTATCTACGCTCTCTGCTGCTGTGCTCAAAAGTTTTTCCATGGTTTCAGACACTTCTGTTAAATCGCTGGATTCTTTCAACACAGTATTTCCAACCTCTTTTATTTTTTCAGCAATTGCTCTGAGTTCTGCCTTCATCTCATCAATTACCTTGATTACTCTAACTATTTCATCCTGGGAATCCTCTTCAATTTTCAATCCTGGAATTTCAACCTCAAGCTTTGCTGTGAGATCGCCGCTACCAACTCTATGAGCAAACTTTTCTAAGTTCTTCAGCGTTCTGGTGAGCATTGTTTTAATGGCAAACCAAAGTATTATAATCAATATTACTATTGAAACTGCTCCAATTAATACTCCTGTTTGGACTGATTTATAAACAGGCGCATATAATTCATCTTCATAGGCTGTGAACAAAACCATCCCTTCTTTTTCAGGTATCCATGCAACATAAGCAATCTTCTTATATATCCCTTCTTTTCCCGGTTTTGAATAGTAATATTCAACGAACTGATTCTTATGGCTTAAGAACTTTTCATTAAGATTCTCTCCAGTCTTTTTGTCGTAGAATGTAACCTTTTTTCCTTCAAGCTTTTCATCTATATAAAGCTGCACTATCCCATCCTTTGAAAGTATAGCTGGGTATGAAGTCTCTCCTATTTTTATGGACAAGAAAGTTTTTTTGAAACTGTTCCAAAGCTCTTTCTCTTTTACCTTTAAAGCTTTCTCAACATCGTCAATATAAATTCCCGTTCCAATAACCCAATTCCAAGGTTCAAAATACATCGCATAGGATAACTTCGGAGAAGGTTCTTCCTCACCTGGTTTTGGCCATAAATATGTTACAAAACCTCCACCATTTTTAGCCACTTTCGTTAGCTCCTGAACAAATTTGACACCATTTTTATCGGAAACACTCCAGAGACTTTCACCAATAATAGTACGTTTAGGATTATAAATTACTACTCCATTAGAATCATTTATAAAAATATATCCCGCTCCATTATTAAACCTCATAGATGCTAAAGCTTGCTTTGCCCTTTCTTTAGCTTCCTCTTCCGTCATATTGCCACTCTGATATAGCTTATAATAGTGCTGAGCAATATTAAGCGCGCTCTCCACTACAACTTTTATTTCCTCTCTCTTTGACTCCATCATCTGCTGCTCAAAACTTTTAATAGTTTCATCGTGCTGCTTTACCGTTTCTACCGCAATCTTACCTAAGGATTTCATTTGAAGGCTGATGTTACTTTTAAGAATTTTCATATTTTCGTAAGTTACTGTAAAAACTATTAAGGATATAACGGCTACCAACGCTATGAACAACGTTATTCCCAATTTAAATGTTAAACTTTTCTTCATTTACGCTCCTCCCTCAACCCAAG
>JAGHBG010000140.1 GCA_021161105.1 Thermotogaceae bacterium
ATTATCTGCTTAGCCTTTTCATTAGCCTCCGATATTATTTTCTCCTTTAAAAGTTTAAGTTCTTCATTAGCTTTATCTTCCCTTGCACTGAATGGTTCTTCTTTGCCAATTTTCTTTATTGAATCCGCATCAATGATTATTCTATAACCCTTAATAAGCATATTAGAGGATCAACTCCTCTCCTCCACCTCTTGCTATAATTATCTCTCCGGCTTCTTCCAACCTTCTTATGACGTTTATTATCTTCTGCTGCGCTTCTTCAACATCTTTCACCCTCACTGGTCCCATGTATTCAAGTTCATCCTTGAGAAGTTGTGCAGCTCTCTTTGACATGTTTTTGAATATCTTCTCTTTCACTTCATCAGAAGCACCCTTTAAAGCAACTGCCAAGTCCTTAGTATCAACTTCCCTCAACACAAGCTGCACCGACCTATCATCAAGCTTAAGAATATCTTCAAAAACAAACATTCTTCTTCTAATTTCTTCAGCAAGCTCTGGTGATTCCTGTGATAATCTTTCCATAATAGCTTTCTCAGTCTGTCTATCTATATTGTTCATAATTTCTGCTGCTGTCTCAATACCTCCTACTTTACTGAATTGCTGGCTTACAATACCTGATAATTTCTTTTCCAAACTTTTCTCTATTTCTCTAACAATTTCTGGCGAAGTTCTTTCAAGGAGCGCTATTCTCTTTATAACTTCCATTTGCAGCTCCTCCGGAAGCGCGCCCAGTATTTGTGAAGCTACCCCTGGCTCAAGATAACTGAGAACAAGAGCTATAACTTGCGGATGCTCGTTTTGCAAGAAATTCACAAGCTGCAATGGATCTGCCTTTTTAACGAAATCAAAGGGCTTCACCTGCAAACTTGACACCAGTCTTTCAATTATCTTCATTGCTTTTTCTGGTCCAAAAGCCTTTTCAAGAACTTTCTTTGCATACTCTATTCCACCAGTTGTTATCATTTCACGCGCCTTAAGAATCTCAGAAAATTCCTGAAGAACAGCTTTCTTTTCCTCATCTGATATTTTACCAAGATTGGCAATTTCTATCGTTAACATCTCAACATCTGCTTCATCAAGGTGTTTCATAACTTGAGCTGCTTTTTCAGGTCCAAGCATCACAAGAAGTATGGCTGCTTTCCTCCTGCCAGGTATATCAGAAACTTTTATACCAGCCATTATTTTCTCCCCCTTTATCAAGAGGAACCACTTATCCACATCCTTATAATATAAGCAATTTCTGACGGATCCTTTTCAAAGGACTTCTGCAACGCCTCTCTTAAATCTTGAAGCTCTTTCATTTCTGGGGTAAGTTCTTCCTCTACTGTCTCTTCTTTTTGCTCTTCTATCAATTTCTTTATCTCTTCTTCCAGCATCAATTTTCGTGCTTCTATAAATTTCCGCGACTTCACCCTTCTTATTTGTAATATTAATAAATATACTAACAAAAAGCTCACCACGGTAATAAGCATCATGCCAATAGCAAAATATCTAAATCGTTCCTTTTTCTTCATCTCGTCTAAGAATTTCTGAACCATAATATCTTCTGTTCTATCAAATGGCAGGAACGTCACAGCAAGTTCTGTCAAGGTGGCACTTGCTCCAATTCCCGCTAATAGTATGCTTCTTACCTCATCGGCTAATTTTTTCCTCATGTCAGAACTCATCGTTTCCAAATTTGAGGATGAAGCATCAACAATAACAGAAACTGATATAGCCTTAATCTCACCTTCCTTATTTTGAACCAACTTTTCGTAAATTTCATTAAGTTCGTAATTTGTGATATTACTACTTCTTTCATAAGTTCCCGTACTGCTTCCTGTTATATACGAATATCCAGGAGGAACATTTGATTCGGTTCCTGGTGCCCCTCCTGTAGGTGAAATGTTTTCAGCTTTCTCCGTTTCTGTTTGTTGGCTTCTTATAAGGCCACCTTTTTTATCAGGTTTCTCATACTTTTTCATCTCTCTCTCGAGCTTCTCCCAATCAAAATTAATATCAGTAATAACTTCAACTCTTCCAGTGCCAAAAACTCTTTCTAATGGTTTTTCAATTTTTTCTCGATAATATTGCTCAAGCTTCATTTTAAGTTCCATTTTAGTTGAAGCCATCATCATTTCCTCCTCTGAAATCACCCTATCACTTAAAACATGCGAGTATTGATCTATAACCTTTACATCCTTTAAATCTAAACCTTCAACAGCTCCTGCAACAAGCTCCATTATTCCTTTAATTTGCTGCGTAGTTAATTGGATACCAGGCTCAAGCTCAACAAAAACAGACGCTCTTGGCTTAGTCATACCCCCTCTTACATAATAAGTATACTTTGGTAGCACTAAATGAACTCTTGCAGCTTTAACTCCTTTTATTGTCACAATGGTTCTTGCAAGTTCCCCTTGAAGTGCTATTTGATATCTAACCTGTTTATCAAAGCTGGTTGCTCCCAAACTACCTTGTTCGATCAGTTCAAATCCTTTTATGCTGCTTCCTATTACCCCAGAAGATGCTAGCTTCATTCTAACCTCGTATATGTTGTACTTAACAGGTATATATATCCTGTTTCCAGCATCCACTTTGTATGGAATCCCCATTTCATCCAGGGCTTTTGTTATATTTCCAGCCTCTTCATCTGATATACCGCCAATTAAAAGCGCATAAGGAGGATTCGCCGCGAAAATTATGCCTGCTATTATCGCAACAATAACGGCAATTGTTGCACCACCCATAAGCATCTTTTGTGCAGAACTTAAATTACTCCACCATTCTTTCGTTTTTGAATAAAATTTTTTAAGATTTTCCAAAAAGTTATTCATTTCTTAAAATCACCTCGCCATTTATTTTACCACCATTCTTTAAAATTTAATCTCTTTGTCGAGTAATAGATGAACAATGACACCAGAAACACTGGAACATGACAAAAAGAATGAATTTTCATTGTCAAGTAACATTCCATATCGTGCTGAAATGTATACAACAATTCCATAAAATAGTGAAAAACGAATCGAATGTAAAAATCCTCGATGTTTTAAGAGTTTTAAAAAATATCCTGATAAAAGACCAAAAAGAATCGA